>JABIGM010000014.1 GCA_018650165.1 Methanobacteriota archaeon | reverse complement strand
GCTTCTGCTTGTCCGATTGCACCATCACGGTCTGCAGCTGCAACATCTTTCTTTGCAGCGTTTACAGCACCTGCTGCAGCCTTCTGTCCAATACTCTCGATGAAATCAGAATCATCGGTAATGTCAGTGATGTTAACGTTGATTAGGTTAAGTCCTAACTTGTTTAGTTCATGACCGACGTTGTTACGGATTGACTCAAAGAATAGTTCACGGTCAGAATTGATTTGCTTGATGGTTAGAGAAGCGACGGTCAGACGTAGTTGACCGAAGATGATCTCAGATGCCATTTCCTGAATTGCAGCAGGAGACAAGTGAAGTAGGCGCTCTGCAGCATTGTTCATGATTGTTGAGTCTGTACTGACACCGACTGTGAACGTAGAAGGGACATTGATTCTGATGTTCTCTTGTGATAGTGCACCAGTTAGTGGAATATTGATAGTCATAGGAATAAGGCTTAATTTCTTCCAATCCTGAATCAATGGCCAAACCATAACTGCACCACCATGGATACAACGGGATGCTCTTCCTCCGCGAACCTTTCCATATACGACCAAAATTTCGTCAGAAGCACATCGCTTGTACCTAGTCACTACTAGCAATATTACAAATGCTAGAATTAAAATCAATCCAAATCCAATCGCCGTTAACCAAAAAGCCCCATCCATTATAACACCTCATTCTTCTTTATCTTCGTCCTCGACTTTACCCACATCTCCAGATACAACTGAATCTTGTATGGTAATATTTTGAGTGATATTCTGGATGGTAGTATCTCCACTAGATAATTCTTCAACAATCATTGTTGCACCAATTACATCGACGACTTTGATAAGTTCGCCACTAGGGAGATGTAGGGTTTTGTCTTTTGCACGAGCTTCAAGTGTGCGTAGAGTGCCATCTACACTGACTTGGATTTCACCAGTGCCATTCTTTGGAATACGGGAATAAACTTGTCCGGTCTGCCCAATTGCATCACTATGTTTCATAGTTCCATCTGCCTGTAGATTGGTTATTCCTTTCATCAGACTTTTTACCATGTAGAGTGAACCGCCTGCAGATATTCCACCAATCACAACAGCAAGAACTTCTATTCCTGTAGATTCAACAACAAACATTCCAGTCATTCCAAACATCATTATTGCAGCTGCAATACCTTGTATACTGAACAACTCCATTGCTAAAGATGAATCCATGCTGAGATCAGTATCAAATGCGGTATCCACGATGCCACCAAAAATATCTCCAATTAGCATTAACCCCATCATTAGGATGAAGAATATTGTGCCAAAAAAAGCACAAGCCATGAATACAAATTCAAGCGCAGATGGGGCAGACACGCCCAAAACATCAGCAAGCCAATCGAGTACGCCCATTGTGACCCCAACTGCCCCTATGCATATTACTTAATGACATTATTGCCATTTTCTATAAATTCATGTTCTCGTTTGAGTTTTAAATTTTCGAAAATAGCCACTATTGAGACAGAGACTCCTGCCAAGATGGAAGCAACAATTATGTTCAATCCTACTGAATATCCAATGAGAAATATCCACAATGGGAGTAATAGTAATAAAAACCGTTTCATAAGTGGCCAAAAGCCATAGAATAGTTCTTCAGAACCATTTTCCATTGTGAATCAACTCAAATAATTACTGAACCTAGTACAAGAGTAAATACCCACATTCCAACCCCGAACCAAACACCCTTTCCTTGTTTGTCAATAGCATCTTGATGAACTTCTTTTTGCAGACTACCCAATGGATTGAGCACCATTTCTCTTTGCTCTTTTCTAAACACAACAAGTCCTAGCAGTAAACAAGCAGCAGCGCTTGTGCCGAATAATGTAGTAATGGCACCACTCACTTCTTCCCACAATTTTATTGAAAGCCAGATTTGAGTGACCGCCATCATGAACCAGAGGAAAGACCCCCTTTCTGCTGCTGCCATGATTAGCCCACAACCAATGTATAATTCATGGTTGCCCCGTTTTGAATCATAGATAATGTACCAAATATAGGCTTATTCAAGTACTGGAACTTGTGATTAAGTTTCATGGCGAAGGTGCGTCACGGAGTTGCAGGCGAGCCCATCGGGCATTCGCTTTCTCCAGTTCTCACCGCTATTGTTCATTCCCACCTTTCTAGGACAGAGGGAATTGAAATGCCTGGGCTAAAAGGGGTAGTAATTATTCCAACTGAGGGGGTAGAAAATGCACTAGCATGGGGCTATGCGGGGTCACTCCCCTCGCCACCTGATTGGGATTTAGTCGGCTCACCTCTGGGCAAGTTTAGAGCTAATACATTACTCGATAGGGCAGTAACTGCGAGTATGGAGCATGTTGAAGCAGACTTGCGTTTACCAAATGCTCCTCTTCCCGAATTAGACTTTGAAAAACCTCTGCGTGGAACCGAAGAAGTATGGCTTTCACTCACTGCTCCACTCAAGCATCAACTATCTGCAGCAGCGGTAAGGTGTATTGACAATGCAATGGAGATACGCTCAGTAAATACTCTGAGGTGGGATGGTCGCTCATGGTGGGCCGCCTCAACAGATGGACCTGGGATGATGTTGGTCGCAGAAGCATTCGAGCATCCAGTATCTGGAGTTCTTGGCATTACAGGAGGCGGTGGAACGGCACGTTCAATCGCAGCAGCATGGTGTGAGAATGGTGGTAAAGTAAAGCAATTAGGAGGTAATCGACTTCTCGAAGAAGATGGGCCTTGGATCTTATGCGATGATGACCCTGATTTCAGTATAGATTTGGATAATGGAGAAAGTGACATCAATGTCACCTATGGTCCAATGAAAGGAGATTTCGAGAGTAGAATCATACATTTATCCACGGTTCCAGATGGAAGATGGTTACTCTGTGCACAACACCTATTTTCCTGGGCGAGTCTATGGGCGCCTCACCTTGCCGACCACCTCCCCTCATTGTCATTATTGATGACAAGATTAGTTGCAGTCGAGGTGTACTTAGAATGAAAAAAGTTCTACTTTTGATTGCCATTTTGTTATTGCCAGCAACTCTTGCAGAACAATTCCCTACACAAAATGTCAATTATGGATTCGTAGGATGGTCCGAAGGATTCATTCAAGGCATTGGTGAATACAGAATCTCTTATCCGGCAGTAGAAGATGGAGAGGATACTAATTTCGCACAGAATGGACCATTTGCAATTGTTGTATTTTACCCAGATGAAGGTGAAGAATTGGACCAATACGTCTGGCTACAGGATGGTTTGTCAAAGTGGGGTTACATCACTTTAGTTTGCGAGTCCAGTTGGTCTGATATCAATTCTCAATTGTCGGATTGGAATAACAATCAAACCCCCGATTTAGTTGGCGCACAAGGTATGTTTGCAACAGATTATGTTGCAATGTCTGGTCATGGAACTGGTGCTCATTATGCTGCTGAAATTGTAAAAGAAGGCCAGCATGAAATCGATGGCCTTTTCGGACTTGGATTGGAAGGAACTTCGACATCAACAACTGTTGAAGTACTACTAACCAATCCCTCTTCCGCACTATTCCTGACAGGAACTACAGATGAAATAGCACCTGCAAGTGAAAACGTAATGACCTATCTTGAAGACTGGAACGGTGCTTGGCAAGTCATGCACCCCCTCGGTGCAAATCATCTAGGGTATCAAGAGAGTGATACCTTCTTTGAACGATTCATAGATGGTGATTCTACAATGGGTCGTGAAGGGCAACAGCAACATGCATTAGACCACATCATCCCCTACCTAAACCTCTCATTACGAGGTGATGATTCCTCATACCAGGCTGCATTTAATCGAGAAGATAAATCAATTTCTGCAGACTCAAATGCATATATTGATGAAGATTTATCTCGTTCTAGATTATACAATCTGACCGATATCCATACTTCTACACAACTGGTAATGCAAGACCAAGAATTATCTGTTACTGCTAATGTAACAATGAGGGATGGCGGGGTTGCGTATGGAAACGTATCCTGCATTCTGCCAAATGATACTGTGGTGATTGGGCTATTGCAAAACGGAATTGCCTCTTGCGCAATTAATGGAACAGTCATGTCGCCAGGTAGTGTATTAATCGAACTAATAATTGCAGATTATTCATTTTCTGATTGGCTTGGAACTCAAGTCATAAGACTTGGAACTCCATTAAACATAACAGACCCGATGCCTGAAATTACTCTCGACCAACATTCGTCTGTTAATGTAACACCGGATCTATTTGCAGTTGACCCAGATGGTGAAGAAGTAATATTTGTTAGTGCACAATTGGTTGGAAATAATCAGAGTATCTTAGAACTAAATCGCACTTCATCTAAGATATCAATCACACATAACAATCTCCCAGAATGGGATGGCACTATGGAGATGGAACTACTATTAGCGGCCGGAGATGATTCGGCGAATATAACGGTAAATGTCACAGTTCTACCGGTTAATGACAAAGTCGTACAGACAGCAGTGATACCGCAGCAACAAGAGATTGAAGATGGCCCTAGTATAGTGTTGGATATATCTGAATATGTCAGCGACCCTGAAGGACAACCACTCCAAGTAAACCTCTCAAGAGAATACCCCGGTCTGCGAATTAATTCCTCGTTGACAACTATACTAATCGATCCACAAATGCATTGGAATGGTGCCGAATTAGTTGAATTGCATGTTTCAGATGGCGAGACTGACTACATTGAAATTTTTGTCCCAATCAATATTGTACCTGCTGATGATACTATACAATTCATCCAAACAGAACTAGAAGTCGAGATGGATGAGGATGGAGTGGTTAGTATCGATTTGGATAATTATACAATCGATGTAGATGGAGATGTAATCTCTTACGAAATAACGGGTTCCTCGGAGATTGTGGGTTATTCTTTGGCAACTAACGAATTGGTGATAGCAGGAAATCCCAATATGTTTGGAGTAAGCCAATTCAATTTGAATGTTAGCGATGGTTCCAATTCCGATAACATGACTCTCATAATAACTACGAATTCCGTGCCAGATTTACCAACTGTGACAATATCTTCAGTTAGCACACTCGGTGATACGATTTCGATTCTATGGACTATAGAGGATGTAGATGGAGATACTGGGTTAGTGAAGTCAGTTACTTTCGCTGGCGAATCAATTGAACTAGGCACGGAGTGTACTGGAATTGAACTGATGACTTGCATTACCGATACAAAAAGGGGCCCAGATGGCATTTACACTGTTGAGGCTAAGGTATGGGATAGCCATGCGCAAGAATGGTCAAACACCGCTACACAAGATGTGGAATTAACAAAAGTCGAAACTGTTGCGGATGATACCGAGTCCGAAATCGCGATTGGAGATTGGGTATTGCCAATTGGCCTTGGAATTTTTGTGACACTACTCGCTGGATACCTAATTCAATCCAAAAAGAAGACTTCGTGAATTGTTCACAATGGTATGTTCCCATGCTTCTTGGGGGGGGACCATTCTCGCTTTGAAGATAGGATACGAAGTGCTCGGATTAATCTCAAGCGACTTTCTTCAGGCTCAATTACATCGTCAAGCCAACCGTTACGTGCAGCCACATATGGGTCGCCAAATTTGGACTTATATTCGTCGACTAATTCCAATCGGGTTGTTTCCTTATCCTCATCTGTCGCAGCAGCGATCTCCCTTCGATGAATGATATTGACTGCACCTTCAGCACCCATTACTGCTAACTCAGCAGTTGGCCAAGCTATGTTGTAATCAGATTGTAAATGCTTACAACTCATAGCCAAGTAAGCCCCACCGTAGGCCTTTCTTGTAATCAAAGTTAATTTTGGAACAGTTGCTTCAGCATACGCGTAAAGCAATTTTGCACCGTGTCTGATAATTCCACCCCATTCCTGAACAACACCAGGTAAGAACCCGGGGACATCTTCTAGGGTTACAAGTGGGATATTGAATGCATCACAGGTGCGAATAAATCTTGCAGCCTTAATCGATGCATCGATATCTAGGCATCCGGCGAGGACCTTTGGTTGATTAGCAACGACCCCTATCGACTTACCATCTAGCCTGCCAAATCCAATGATGATATTCTCTGCATATGAATTGAATAATTCCATAAAGTTGCCATCATCAACAATCTCTTCGATTACTTTTACCATATCGTAAGGGCGATTGGGATTGTCAGGTACAAATGTAGAGAGTTCGGGGTTCAGCCTAGTTGGGTCATCTGCTGTCGGCTCAATTGGAGGGCTTGCCAAATTATGGTCTGGTAAGAATCCTAGAATGTCAATAGCCAGAGCGCATGCTTCATCTTCATCTTCTGCAATCATGCAAGCGATTCCTGAGCGACTGGCATGGAGGGTTGCGCCACCCAGTCCGGCAGCATCGACTTCACCACTGATACATTCTGGTGTCTCAAGTGGTGATGACATGAATAACTGGCCGTGGTCACTTCCAAGGATTGTGAAATCAGCGAGGCTCGCCCCTAGTGCAGATACCCCCACGACCGGTCCGAGTACAAGTGAAATCATTGGAATTCTACCTGAGCATTGTACTAATCTATCGAGTAATTCACCAGTTCCCCCCAGTGCTGCAATGCCATCCTGTGCACGTTGGCCGCCACCATCCCAGATACCCACCAGTGGTACCTTTGACCTCTCAGCCATTTCAACGACCTTGGCGATTTTTAGAGCATGCATTTCTCCCATCGAACCACCATGTACTGAGAAGTCTTGAGCGAAGCAGTAGATACTTCTTCCATCAACAGTACCGTGCCCACAAACAACTCCATCTCCTAGAGTTTCATGCATAAACATTCCATGATCTGTAGTTCTGTGAGTAAGGAATGTGTCAATTTCGACAAATGATTCTTCATCTAAAAGAGATCTAATTCGGTCTCTTGCAGTTCCACGTCCAGAGATCCTGATGCTCTCTTGACGCTTCAGACCTCCACCGATACGAGTTTGCTCGCGGCGGTATCTCAAGTCCTCGAGCGCGTCGCTCGAATCTTTCGACATGATTCCTTCCACTCCTTTGCGGTTCTTCATTGAAGCGGTCAAGACATCAACGAAGGATTATTCTCTCCACACAAGTTTTCAGAGAGGATTGTTAGGTCCTTTCCATTGGAAAGTGCCCAATGAACTTTGGTGAGTAATGCCTCGGGGGAAGAGGTTGAACCATGTCCAAGCACCCCGATTTTCTGTTGTAATCGCCCTTTCGAATATACATTCAAATCGACAGGACCATTGATGCATTGGTTAGCTACAATCACAGGCAATGTGCAAGATTCAATGAGTTTTGCCAACTCATCGTTTTCAGGAGCATCTCCATTGGGATTTTCGATAGGGAGGTGACCTAGTCCAGTTCCATGGATTATAATCGCAGAATATCCTGAACTTTCTGCAGCAGAAAGCAAATCTGCCTGAAGGTGTGGACCAGCAATAAATTGTGCAATTTTGACATTGACATCATAATTGGATGCAGCACTTGGCGAACGGGTTTGCTTTCCAACATTGGAGGTGTGAGTAAGGCCTGCTTTTGAAATTGTAATTTCGCCGAGAATCTCTCCATTCACCGTTTGGAATGCATCCCGCTTAGTCGAATGCATCTTTCGTACATTCACTCCTGGGCTTACAGCACACACACCATCTCCGGAGCCAGCGTGCATTACGGTAACAGCAGAATCTCCTTCGCCTGTTACATCAGGGCCATTGGCTGCCCAATATACTGCTGAAAGAAGATTTTCTGTTGCATCTGATGATGCTCTGTCCGAAGAGCGCTGAGAGCCAGTGAACACAATTCTGCCCGCAGGTCTACCGCCATTTCCAGAAAATGCGAATGATAGTGCGGCTGAACTAATGTGTAGTGTATCAGTACCATGTGTAATCACGACTCCTACCGAACCTGCAGCAAATGCATTTTCACATGCTTCAATCATTTGGTTCCAATGTTGTGGCCTAATGTCATCAGACCACATATTTCCAAGTTTGACCGCATCGATATTTGCAATATCTAGAATCCCAGGGACACTCGAAAGTAATTCTTCTGGCTCGAATCTTGCGATTACTGCCCCCGTTGCATAGTCCACCTTAGAGGCGATTGTTCCCCCTGTGTGAATTATCGTTACTTTGGGCAGGCTAGAATTTTGCACAATCGGACTGTTAGTTGCTGCTTTTAGAGACGGGTCGCCTAGTATATCGAGTGTTGTAACCATCGAAAGTGGGTGGCTTACATTGTACCCATTGACTAGTTTAATCGTCAGGTGATCTGATGCCGCCCCCGGTAAAACAACACCTTCGTGAGTTGTTGGGCCTGCTGGGCCATTTACCTCGATTCGAACACGACTACCTAGGGTTGGCATCTCGACCATGGTACTTCGAATGTCGGTCGCACCATCAATGTTGGTGGTGCAAATATACAGAACATCGATGGTTTGTATCTGCCGAGCCTACGCGGATTAATTTTGAATGGTGGGTGCTGGGGGGTTTGAACCCCTGTATTCACTTAGCGACATTTTAGTGGAACCGGGTGGCGTCAAACAACTGGAATGCAGTATCGCGTTTGGGGGGAGTGGACGCTGGGGGATTTGAACCCCCGGCCTCTTGGTTGCAAACCAAGCGATCTTCCAACTGATCTAAGCGCCCCTAATTTCCCTCGGGTAGGTTTCTCCCTTTTGAGGATTCACACGCGGTCAACGGTTGCATCACGGTCCGGACCTAGTCCGACGGATGAGATTTTGACCCCGAGCAGTGACTCTAATTTTGAGATATAACTCTGGGCTGCAGAGGGTAAACCCTTGAATCCAATTCCCTCAGAATTACATTTCATCGCAATCCCCAACCATTCTTCAAGTGAGTGCTCAGGGAAACCGGGAACTGTAACATAAATCGGTTCACAATCTTCGAGTGCGATAGCACTTGCTGGCATTTCATGAATTTCAGTATCGCCCATCTTGTAACCAACGCAGATCTTAATTTCATCGAGACCACCAAGAACATCCAATTTTGTCAAGGCTAGTTCAGTGAATCCATTAATTCGGTTAGCATGACGCATTACAACAGCATCGAACCATCCACAACGGCGTTTACGGCCGGTTGTAGTTCCAAACTCTTGACCTACTGTGCCGAGATGATCGCCATCTGCATCGAATAGTTCAGTTGGCATATGTCCATTACCAACTCGTGTGATGTATGCCTTAGTAATTCCAATCACATTATCGACATGGCCTGGGTGAATGCCAGCTCCATGAGTCGCGTTACCTCTAGATGTTACGGAGGACGTGACGAAGGGGAATGTACCTTGGTCGATATCAAGGAGGCATCCTTGTGCACCTTCGAGAATAATCCGTTCATCCATCTTTAGAGCATTGTCTAGAAGAATACCAGTGTCACAAATAGCAGAACCAAAACGTTCTCTAATCCATCCAATTTGTTCTCCGAGTTCTGTGGATGTGACGCGCTGTCGGCAACCTGCATTTTCAAGTGCCTGATTTTGAACAACAGCCATTTCTTCAAAGTTACAGTAAGGTAGGTCGGCAAAGCGCAACCCAATGCGATTAATTTTGTCAGCATAGGCTGGGCCGATGCCCCTTCCAGTAGTGCCAATTTTTTTGTCCATGCCATCGATATAGGTGTGATAAGGCAAAATAATGTGTGCACGGTTTGAGATAAACAATCGTTCTCCTCTAGGATCTGAACCTCCGCCTTCAACCCACTCTTCGAGTTCACGGTTTAGGACCCAAGGGTCGATTACCATTCCATCTCCGAGTATGAGCCCACAGTCTTCACGTGTTATTCCAGAAGGCAAAAGGTGGAATTTCAGCACCCTGTCGCCAAGTACGACAGTATGGCCTGCGTTGTTCCCACCTTGGAATCTTGCAACCCAAGTTGCACTTTCCGCAAGGCGGTCAACTAGTTTCCCTTTTCCTTCATCTCCCCATTGAGCGCCTAGTACTACAGTGGCCGGCATAGTATTCCCGTTGATGGCGCAGCGCATAGAGTGAATGAACTATGCGGCGAGTAAATTCATTGATTTATTCCCAATTAAAGGGATATTTTTGGAATCTGGGGGTGACTGTCACCACAAAATTATCTATTGATAATTAGTTAATTGATGCACGAGAACCACGCCTTTAAATAAGACGGCTGCGCATAACTATTGTTACTCGGGTAAAAGATTGCTATAGAGCGCAGTCCGGCATAGAAAACCAATAACCGGACCGATAAGTCTTTAAACCTGTGGAACTACTACATAACTCGGAGTTGACAAGATATGGCGCATGATGAAACCACCCCCCGCGAAACCAATATTGAACGAAAGATACAACGTGACAACATAGCACGTAATGGCCTAGGCGCCACGCGCCCTCAGCGTCGCATAGTCGAAGGCCACACCAGCCCATGTGCCGAATGTGGCGTCCTTCAATGGAAGAACGACACCTCCCGTGGTGAAGTCTCCTGTGGAGGTTGTGGGATTGTTGTCGAAGAAAACACTCCGGATCCTGGTGCCGAATGGACAAACCACGACAACACAAACGACCGTTCACGTGTGGGGGCGCCAAGTACGTTCACTCTGGCGGACAAAGGACTCAACACTTCGATTGCCAGTTCTGACTTAACATCCGGCGGAGCTGGAAGGTAT
>JABIGM010000042.1 GCA_018650165.1 Methanobacteriota archaeon | reverse complement strand
GGCATACCTGGAGGTGCAGGTGGCATCTCTGGTGGAGCCGGAGGCATTTCGGGAGGAGCCATTGGCATACCTGGAGGTGCTGGAGGCATTTCTGGAGGAGCCATTGGCATACCCGGTGGGGCAGGCGGCATTCCAGGCGGTGCAGGCGGCATTCCAGGCGGTGCTGGAGGCATTCCAGGCGGTGCTGGAGGCATTCCTGGTGGCATTGGTGGTTCGTTTGGGTTTTCGTCGCTCATATTTTGACCTCCTACATCTGCTGCATGGCAGCAACCTCTCCATCTTTTCATAGCGTATAACTATTGTGCGAAGAATCTCACTAACCGATTATAGATTGCCAACATAAACGGTAGGTTGATGAGGGGCTGACTGGGCGCTTAAACCATGGTAGGATTGGATACTTCATCGCCCCCTGTTATTTTTGTTGTTGGAACTGCCGGTGCTGGCAAGTCATCTCTAGTCACATCGTTTCAACGTTGGAGTCGCTTTATTGAGACTGAGATCATTGCGGTAAATCTTGATCCTGGGGCAGAAAGGGTTCACTACGATGCGGAATTTGATGTTCGTGACATCATATCACTTACTGAAGTCATGAATGAATATGACCTTGGACCAAATGGAGCACAAATCCTTGCTGCAGATTTGGTTGCAGCACAAGCCCTTGATGTCGCTGATGAACTTCACGCTCTTTCTGGAGAATTGATTGTTGTTGATACTCCAGGACAAGTTGAATTATTCGCATTCCGTGAAGCCTCTTCTCACTTGATTGAAGTCCTAGGACAAGAGCAATCTGCAATCATCTACCTATTCGACCCAATGCTCTCGCGCAGCCCATCTGGATTTGTATCTCAGATGCTACTATCAAGTATTGTCGAATTCCGTTTGGGACTACCGACCAAGAACTTCCTGTCCAAATCTGATCTACTTGATGAAGAGGAACTTGAGAAGATTCTTGAATGGTCAGAGCGCCTAGAGATTCTCGAACTTGCCCTATATGATGAGGCTGGAGGTCAGCGAACTGAGTTTGCAATTAACCAACTTAGAATGATGCAACAATTTTCACAGACCCCTGGTCTAACCCCGCTATCGAGTGAAACTGAAGATGGAATGGCAGATGTCCTAACATTTGCACAAGCCTTGTTTGGTGGAATGAGTGACGCAAGAGATGGTTTTGCAGCCGATATCGAGCATGAAAAAGACTGATTTCGACCGATGTGTCTTTCTACCGCCCACCAAAGGCCTCGTCTATGTCTGAGCACCTATTGGCTATCGACGACGTAGCAGAAGACTTCCAAGATATCCTAGATTGGGCAATTGAATTTAAGAAAATGTGGAAGGCCAACGATGAAATTGCAATGAATTTCTTTCCATTAGCAGATATGGCTGTTGGCAGTATCTATGAAAAGCCAAGCACAAGAACAAGAGTTTCTTTTGAAGTTGGAATAAACAGACTTGGTGGATACCCATTAACGCTACTAAAAAATGACATCCAGTTAGGTAAATCCGAAACTGTTGCTGACACAGCAAATGTTCTATCACGTTTCTTAGGTGCAATCACCTACCGCTGTTTCGCCCATTCGGATGTTGCTGAACTTGCTGCTAATTCTAGTGTGCCTGTAATCAACGCACTCTCCGACAAGCACCATCCTTGTCAGGCTGCTGCTGATCTAATGACTATTCTTGAACACTTTAGCGAGAAAGATGGCCTCAAGGTTTCATGGGTCGGAGATGGAAACAATGTACTACATGACCTGATGCTAGCATGTGGTATTTTGGGTATCGATTTTCACTATGCATTCCCGAAGGGGTATGATCCTGCAGCAGATGTGGTCGCACGAGCTGAAGATTATGCCAAGCAAAATGGCTCTGAGATGGTTGGAACAAATGACCCAAAGGAGGCTGTTAAGGATGCAAATGTAATCTACACAGATGCATTTATTTCAATGGGTGAAGAAGACATGAAAGATAAATTAGCAGATTTCGATGGCTTCCAAGTAAACATGGATTTAGTATCTGGAGCAAATGACAAATGGGCATTCATGCATTGTCTTCCTGCACATCGTGGTGATGAAGTAACTGATGCTGTTATGGACCATGAGAATAGTATTGTCTTTGACCAAGCAGAAAATAGAATGTGGGCTCAAATGAGTTTGATGGCGTATCTAATAGACAATCCCGCATGGTCGGCAATGGGCGACATGATGGGCGTTGGCTTCTAAGTCAGAGAATACTTACTTGTACTGCAAAGGCCAGTAAACCCAGTAGCATTGCAACTCTTACACTTTGCTGAGACTTGTGGTCTTCCCCACGAAATAGTGGACCATTTAGCGAGAATAAAATAAAAATCGCAGGGGCGTGGAAAACGATTTGGTGGTACTCAAATGGTCCATACAGATGCGCCAGGCCTAGGACTATCATCGAAGCTAAAATACACACATAGGCCACTGCTCTTGCATTCAATAATCCAATGCGCATAGGTAGAGTTTTTCGCCCCTCATCGGATTCCATATCCTCACAGTCTTTGATAATTTCACGAGATAAGTTTGCAAAGAAGGCAACTCCTGCTGCGAAGAAAACAATTGGAGTATCGAACAAGGATACAGCAGCAGCTCCAAAGATAATAACTGCGCCAACCATCAAGGAAATTGCAACATTACCAATTAATCCCATTCTTTTGGTCTGTGGACCTGCATCGTAAGTGTACATTAGCAAGGCTGCAAATGTCCAGATTCCGATCAATGGATAGATGTCCTGGGTAAAGGCAACTCCTGCTGCCATGAATAGCGCACTTAGGAATGTGAAGGCATAACCAACTTTGTTTGCATCACTGGCAGAAATTCTCCCAGAGGGTATTGGTCGATGTGGCTTAGCCATAGCATCTATATTTACATCTGATACATCATTGAAGGTGTTGCCTGCTGCTACAAAGCATATTGCAGAGGCGGTCTGAAGGGCTACGAGACCGAGTGCTTGGCTAGACCAAACACCACCGAGGGCTAGGTGAGCTCCGAGGGGGACCGTAATCGTCGCTAAAATGACATTTTTCGGCCGGGATAACTCAACGACCTCGCGCCACATCAGACCTATGGGGGATGATAGGGGTACATGGTCAGTTCGCAGCCAGAGCCCAAATACAGACTCTTTCGCGGAACCCTGCCATTGTAAGGCCCTCGGTTAATCCTAATTTCTCAAAGCGTGTATCACGAGCAAGAACATTGCCAACCTGGTTCATTGTTGCGCCCCAGCGGAATCGCTGATTCACATGATCAAGAATTTGGCTAGTATTTGAGTTCCCATTCTTGGAAAGGAACTCCGCAATTTCGTTTCGTAGACGCCCAGTTCGACTCATCAAGCTTCACCTCTTGTGCGGCGGGCTAGATTTTGCCAGGTAACTGGCACATCGACCTTTAGTGGCTGCCAGTGCCACTTTCCATCTGCAGATACAATATGTGTATCGTACCGTGTGTTCATGTTTTCTGACTCTCCGCTCGAAACCATGTCCGAGAATCGTATGTTTTTGTCCATGAACCGAATTATTCAGCCTCACTATATCAACAAAATAAGGAGAGAGGTCAGTAAAAGTAAAAGTGGCTAATCACATCGCTCAAGCGTATTTTTCACTTTCATTTTGAGTGAATGTAAAGGCCTGTTGTACCCGCTCAGAATAAATACAGGTGACAAGTCGGTGGCTTGTCGCTCGTATAGTGTAGTGGCCCATCATGAAGCCCTCTCGAGGCTTCGACCCGGGTTCAAATCCCGGTACGAGCACTCAAGTTGACGGTTCTATAGTTTCACGCTTCGAAACGTTGCCACTCTGAATTGGAATCTTCATTTCGATACCATGAGGTTTCTTGACCATCTGTATACCATTCGTATCCTTTGCCATCTGGGTTACCTT
>JABIGM010000015.1 GCA_018650165.1 Methanobacteriota archaeon | reverse complement strand
CACCGTCTATACCTTGCCCCTGTATTTGTATCAAAATATGGGTTTTGATTATTCTCAATCAGGAGGGGAGGTGCATGACTGCAGCCAAAATCTCTCTACCAATAATCCACAAACCGATAACCAGTATCACAATCCAAGATATACTTGCAATTATTTGAACAATAATGTCCATATCTTCGAATATCCAACTGACAAACCACCCACTACCATTCCAAAAGGCATGACCCATCATTGCCAATGGCAGTCCAATCAAAGGAGTTCTTGGTAGGCTCCATACCTTGTGAGCAGGCTTGTATAACCACCCTCTAACGGTTCTGCCTAGTGTAGATAATTCTCTTTCAGTTTTCACTAATTGTCCCGAGTCACCATCAAAGACTACCCATTTTGTGTTGTCAACTGCAAGATGATTGCTTGAAACACCCCTTTTTGTACACAAATACCAGCCAATAGAAACTCCCGATAGACCTGTCCAAAAGGCATGACCGGGGATTGAACCAATGCCTCGAATAATGGTAGTAATTGAATATGAGATCGCAGAATATTCACCGCCTCCCAATGACATCATGATGTACTGCAGATTTTCGAGTAGAGCAAAACCTAGTCCAACCGAGAAACCAATTTGGAACCCCCTTTTCGGCGAATCAATCAATTTGTGAAGGCTGAGAACAAATGCTGCTTTACATAATTCTTCTCCAACCGGTGCACTGATTGTTAAAATTAGAAACTCCCCAATGGTTCCAGGTTCCATCGACTCTATTCCTATTACAAATAGTAATAATGGGAATAATAAGGAGTTAATTAAAATCGCTGGAATGGTGGACAGCATGCCCGCAATTAGCATCATTTCACCTTCTCGCTTATTCGTCATTAACTGGAAATGTCTTGTAGAAAAAGCCCACCATGCGTGCACCGGTAATGAAAATCCGAAAAGCCATGCTGGAACTCCGACAAATACTGCTAAAATAATCCAGCCAATATCATCACTCAACATCATAGGTAATAATCCCAGAAAAGCTGCCAAAACTGTTACTGTAAAAACAGCCCATAAGGTAGAAGTTGGCGGCATTTCAAGAGGCGGAGACTCTCTAATTAGGTGGTGGGAAAAGGTGGTTGGAACTGGAGTTAGTAAAATCCTTGAGTCCTTTAATTGGTGTTGATTACTTCCGGCGGGGCTTGGATTTGCCATGACTACATGGGTCAGTTTGGGCCTTCGAATATATACGAATAGTAACAATAGTGGGATAAAGCAAACAGTCGAAAAAATGGTCAGCATAAGTTCGCCCATTAACACACCATATAGTGCTGCAATTGCAGTTTGAGTGATGATATACAGGAGGATAACAATGCCAAGCATCCTCCAAATAACGCTCCAAGGCGTTGATTTACTCGCTAATGCAAGACCCCTCGGAGGAGGGGAAAGAGGTACCACCTGGCCTTGCATGATATCACCACATTGGTCGTACTAAACCAAAGTTGCCCTAGGGCAGGTCCCCGCTCAGTTCGCCCATCAATCGTCACTGAAACAGCAGTCCGCTCAAGTGCGCTCATCATCGCAGGGAAGTGAGCGAATCAGTGACTGGTTATCATGGCTCGCTATGGAATCCGTAAGTCCAATCGTGAGGTGGTGCAAAGGTTTCCTTGATAGAACGTGGGCTGACCCACCGTAGTAGATTGAGTGGAGAGCCTGCTTTGTCATTTGTTCCACTGCCTCTAGCGCCACCAAACGGTTGTTGGCCAACAACAGCGCCAGTTGGCTTGTCATTGATGTAGAAGTTTCCTGAACTGTATCTAAGTGCAGCCATTGCCGTCTCAATATGTCTCCTATCTTTTGCAAATATTGAACCAGTTAAGGCATATTCAGAAGTGGAATCACAAATTTCGAGAATCTTTTCAAAATCATTATCGGGATATACGTGGACTGAAAGGACAGGGCCAAATATTTCCTCTGCCATACTTTCGTATCGAGGGTCTTCGCAAACTATTGTAGTCGGCTCAATGAAATATCCGACCGAGTCATTATATCCGCCACCAGTAACAATTTTACATCCAGAATCTGCCTTTGCTCTGTCTATGTAGCCAGTGATGTTGTCAAACGATTTTCTGTCAATTACTGCAGTCATGAAATTAGAGAAGTCACGAGGATCGCCCATGGTAATCTTCGAAACTTCTTCGCAATAGTCTGCTTCAATAGCATCCCATACACTCTGCGGAACATAAGCACGGCTCGCGGCACTACACTTCTGTCCTTGGAACTCGAACGAGCCTCTTAGCATTGCAACCAGTAAAGCTCTCCTATCACAGTCGGGGTGTGCAACGATGAAATCTTTGCCACCTGTTTCCCCGACAACACGCGGATAAGAACGTAGGTTTTCCAAATTATTTGCAATGTCCTTCCAGAGTTTACGGAAGACCGCAGTAGAGCCTGTGAAGTGAACTCCAGCAAGTTCTGAGTGGTTCATACAGATGTCGCCGACAAGGCTTGCTTTACCCGGAATGAAGTTGATTACTCCAGATGGAAGACCAGCATCCATCATCAATTTCATTAATCTATAGTTCGAGACATAGGAGTTCCTTGATGGTTTCCATACGCCAGTATTACCCATTATTGCAGTACACGATGGTAGATTTGCTGCAATGCTGCTAAAGTTGAATGGTGTGACGCTAAAAACGAATCCTTCGAGTGGTCTTACTTCACTTGAATTCCACATACTAGATGGGGAGACTGGGGGTTGTAAATCCTCGTAGATTTGTCTACAATAATCGCTGTTGAATCTCCAGAAGTCGATCAGTTCACATGCAGAATCAATTTCTGCTTGGTGACATGTTTTCGATTGGTTTAGCATGGTTGCTGCATTTATTTCTGCTCTACGAGGGCCTGCTAGTAATTCACTGGCTTTTAGAAAAATTGCACAACGTGCTTCCCACGGCATGTTCGACCACATTTGGTGTGCGCCTAGTGCAGCATCAATTGCAGCTTTAACTTCTTTTTCACCAGCCATGTGAACTCTGGCAATTACATGGCCATGGTCATGTGGCATTACTTGTTCAACAATATCTCCAGTGAATACTTCCTCGCCATTTATGATACATGGAATCTCTAAAACTTCGATTTCCTGGCGTGCTAATTCCTCCTTCAATTCCTTTCGTTCTTTACTTCCTGGTAGGTAGCCTAGAATCGGTTCATTCACAGGGGTTGGGGGCGTGACTACATTGTTGACCATGCCCCCCCGAAGGGGTATGGCTCAAAATAGTGCCCGTCAATAAAGGTGAGACATTTTGGAGCGTATTTTGGATAATTTGGGGGCTACTATCATTTGGCAATAACCACTTCCTGGATTTAATTGAAAGTAGTTATGATGGTATTTTTCTGCTTCATGGTAGTTAGATAATTCCGAAATCTCAGTGACGATTTCGTCATCATAATATTGTTGAAAATCTTCTTTTACACGTTGCGCAGTACCTTTCTGCGTCTCATTTAGATGGAATATTACAGATCGATATTGCGTACCAATATCATTGCCTTGACGATTCAATTGCGTGGGGTCATGCAGTGTGAAAAACACTTCGAGTATTGTTTCAAAAGAGATGATTGCAGGATCATATATTATTTCCACAACTTCAGCATGGCCAGTGATTCCAGCGCATACTGCATTGTAAGTTGGCTGCTTATCATGGCCACCGGCATATCCAGGTAAAGAAGATTCAACTCCTCGCATTTCTTTGAATGCACCTTCAATACACCAGAAGCACCCTCCTCCAAGAACTGCACGCTCCATGAATTGGCCAACGTGAAGTGGTATATTGTATTCGTTAATCTTCAAAATTTCAATTGAAGATGGGTGATGCTAATTAGTAGTCTCCTTATCGAATAAGCATGCGAGTCACACTATTGGTGCTGGTTCTGCTTCTTAGTAACGTGCCAATACAGGTCGATGCCACTTCTGGAAGGGCATTGACTGCAGAGGTTGTGTTGTCAGATAGTTTGTGGACTTCATCAGATACAGTTCTGGCAGATGTTTACGTTTCAGGAGCGCCTTACAATCGCGATATTACATTAGATTGGGAATTAAGCGATGAGAATGGATTGTTGCTGAATGGTACCGTCATTTTCCAAATGGGTGGCTCAACGCATATTGTTCAATTGAGTTTGAGTCAATTTTTTGCAGGTGGAACATTCCATGATCTTTCGATTGTTGTTTCTCTCGATTCAACTTCAGTTTCAGATAATGTGCCCCTCACAGTTCTAAGGAATTCGCTGCTCGAACCTGCATCAAACTTAGTTATCTTTGGAGATTCATTATCTGATATGGGTAATGGTAATGCGGATTTGATAGTCTCAACCGTATTTTCATCTCCACCATATTGGAATGGTAGATTTTCTAATGGCCCGGTATGGATTGAGCATATCTCTGATGATTTTGGATTGAATACTACCTTTGGAAATGGATTTTCACTTGGCGATAATAGGGCATTTGGTGGTTCACAAACAGGCCAGGGTTACTCTTACTTTACCTTGCCAAATACCGGTTCACAAATCAATAGTTATCTCACAAATGTTCAATCCAATTTTTCTAATTCAGATGTCATATTCATTTGGGCTGGTGGAAATGATTTCTTGTATGGGTCCGCAAATCCAGATCTGATTAGCCAAAATATGGCATCACATATTCAGACTCTTGCTTTGGCAGGCGCGAGTAGGTTTGTAGTCGCTAACTTACCTCCCCTAGAACTTACTCCTGAAGGCGCTTCACGTACTGCACAACAGCAAGCAACCATGTCTAATGATATTGTAATCTACAACAATAAGTTGGCCCAAGAAGTTAGTAATCTATCGAGTTCTATGGCACTTGATATCACATTAATCGATGCATGGTCTATCTTCAATCAAATTGTAAATAATGCGGACCATGTTGGAATTTCGAATACTCAAGACCAAGCTTGTATGGGGGGCGCATCTGTGCCATTGGTGCCTTTGCCGATATGTGGTTCAGGGGCAACAGTGGTTTCCAATGTGGACGAATATCTCTTTTTCGACAAAGCCCACCCTACTGCAACAATGCACCGCATTATTGGTAAATTTGCTGTTAGCAATATTGGTGATGCCGATACCGATGGGGATGGTATTATCGATGCAGATGACCAATGTGAATGGACAAATGACCCCACTACTGTAAATGTTGATGGCTGTGATTGGAGCCAACAAGATGAGGATTTGGATGGTGTGGCTAATGCAAATGATGACTGTTTGCAAACCCTTGAGGGATACTCAGTAGATGAAAATGGTTGTGCGGATTATCAGAAAGATTCCGATGAGGATGGGCTAACCGACGATGTTGACCCTTGTCCTGATGATGTTGCTGGGAACGATCACGATTCGGATGGTTGTATCGATTTAGTTGACGCTGATGATGATAATGACGGAGTTCTTGACATCGATGATTTGTGTATGCATGGACAATTGGGCCCTCACGATGCTGATTTTGACCAAGATGGTTGCCATGATGATGAAGACACAGATGATGATAACGATGGTCTTTCAGATGAAGATGAGGCTGTTGCGGGAAGTGACCCATTTGATGTCGACAGTGATGATGACAATGTTTGGGATGGGCAAGATGCCTTCCCACTCGACCCTACTGAATGGAAAGATAGTGATGGAGATGGCTATGGCGACAACATAGATGCTTTCCCCTACGATTCAAGTGAATGGACTGACGCTGACTATGATGACGTGGGAGATAATTCAGATGCATTCCCTGCAGACCCTAGTGAATGGGAGGATAGTGATAATGATGGATTTGGCGATAATTCAGATGCGTGCCCCTTACTAGCCGGAACGTCCTTCTTCCCGAAGGGGTGCCCTGACCGTGATTCTGATGGATTTGGCGATGATATAGATCAATTCCCTGATGACCCAGCGGATTGGAATGATGCAGATTCAGATGGGCACGGTGATAACAACGACCAATTTCCAAATGACCCAGATGAATACCTCGACTCCGATTTAGATGGCTATGGTGATAATAGCGATGTATTTCCGCTAGATGACACAGAGTGGTCAGATAGCGATTTGGATGGTTGTGGAGATAATATTGATGCGTTTCCAGAGGATTCAACCGAATGTGTGGATTCTGATTTAGACGGAGTAGGTGACAATTCCGATCCTTGGCCACAAAATCCACTCGAGTGGGCAGATAGTGACTATGATGGAGTCGGCGATAATACTGATTTTGACCCTTACGATTCTTCAGAAACCAAAGACAGTGACGGCGATGGAGTTGGCGATAATACTGATTTGTGGCCTTTAGACCCAAACCGTAAACGCGATAGTGACGGTGATGGTGTTGCAGATTCAGCAGATGCTTTCCCCACAAATCCGAGTTTAGATTCTTGGACTGGAATAATAATCAGTTTATCCGTGGTTATCGTCATTGTTTTGGCCGGATTATTCTTGCTAAAGAGGTCTAGAGAGCCCGAATTAGTAAAACACGAGGAGTGGTCTTCCGAAAAACCACTTGAGGCTCCCAGCATGCGCGATTGGGACTGATTGACCTATCGACTCTAAATAGGGCTGGCAGGCGGCCTCGGTTAGAGGTAATTACCATGGATGTCACATTTGCGGATCTTGGTGTTAGCCCACAGATGAGCCATGAGCTCAAAAGGGCTGGCTTCGATGAACCATTTGAGGTTCAGCGAGAAACCATTCCTGATATGATATTAGGAAAAGACGTTTGCTGCCGTGCTCCAACAGGAAGTGGAAAAACTCTGGCTTTTGGAATACCAATGCTAGAGCGTGTCGGCCGTGGAGAGCCTAGCCTCCCAAAAGCACTGATTCTAACTCCTACACGTGAACTTGCAGAGCAGATTCACAGTGTGCTTGACCCAATTGCTTGGGGATTAAATCTCAGAGTAATGTCGATTTATGGTGGAGTCTCATACACCAAGCAAATTCGTCGTCTCGATAAAGGCGTAGACGTTGTTGTGGCATGCCCTGGGCGTTTACTCGGTCTCATCGAACGTCAAAATGTATTTTTGGATGAAGTTGAGATTGTTATTCTTGATGAAGCAGACCGAATGGCAGACATGGGATTCACTGAACCAGTCTGTGAAATTTTGGAAGAATGTTCTCCAAACCGTCAAACCGTTATGTTTAGTGCAACACTTGATGATGAAGTTGCTGAAATTAGAAATCGGTATCAAACAGATCCACAGATTATTGAAATCGGTCCTGAAGAAATTTCAGTTACTGAAATGAATCACCACTTCTGGCTAATGCCTAATTCAATGAAGAGCAGAGTTAGTGCAGAAGCAATTCGTAAATCTGGTCGTGGATTTATTTTCTGTCGAACTCGGGCAGGTGTTGACCGTGTTGCCGAGGAAATGGAGAACGAAGGACTTCGTGTCACTAGTATTCACGGTGGAATGCCACAGAAAAAGCGTGCACAAGCAGTAGATGACTTTGGCCAAGGAAAAACTCATGCGATTGTTGCAACAGATGTTGCAGCACGCGGCCTCGATATCAAAGGCGTATACTGTGTGATTCACTTTGACCCACCTGAGAATGGTAAAGCATTCAAGCACCGTTCAGGAAGAACCGCTCGTGCTGGTGGTTCTGGAAACGTTATCAGTTTAGTTCAAAACCCACAGAAGGGTAAGTGGTCACGTATTCAGAAAGAAGTTGGCCTACGAGTAAAATTCGAAACACCAGAATTCAATGATTTGATTCAGCATGAAGATGTATCTCACATACCTGCTTACCGAAGTAGAGGTAACAACTCAAGTGACCGAAGAGATAGGCAAGGCAGGTCAAGTGGTGGTGGAGACCGTAACCGTGGGAACCGAAGCTACGGAGGTAGAGGTGGAGATTCTCGCGGAGGACGCCGTGGCTCAGGTGGCGGCGGTGACTCCCGAGGCGGTCGTCGTGGCGGCGGTGGCGGCCGAGGTCGCTCAGGCGGAGATTCGCGTGATGGTTCACGAGGTGGAAACCGGGGTCGCTCAGGAGGCGGTGGACAAAGTGGAAGTTCAGGCGGTAAACCAAGATTTGATCGTAACAACCGTCCGCCTAAAGGTCCAGGTCGAAGCAGAGGCCGTGGCGGCGACAACAAGAGTAAGTCGCGCAACAATCACCGAAATTGATTGTAGTGTGCCAAATTACTCACTTTTTAAGTTAACAAATCATTCACTGTAGCCCAAGTTATAGAAGATTAGATTCTGTATAAACTGACCCGATAGACAGGGTTTGATATACTTCTAGAAAGTAAATCCGGACGAGGTCACAAAGATATGAATCTTATACCGAGTTCTTCTAATTGGGCTATGCGAGGTGTGCTCTTGGCAATGGTGCTGCTATTGAGCAGCATGGCGCCTATTGCTAGTGCAGTTCAAAACACCGCACCGGTTAATGAAGGCGCACCTCTGAATGATTCTCTTGAAGACGCACCACTTACCTATTCATTTTCACCTGCAATTAGAGCCGCATTCTCCCGA
Source organism: Methanobacteriota archaeon (assembly GCA_018650165.1). Lineage (GTDB taxonomy): Archaea > Thermoplasmatota > Poseidoniia > Poseidoniales > Poseidoniaceae > MGIIa-K1. Next base: position 3,823 of record JABIGM010000015.1, on the reverse strand, counting down.
GTAAGTGACCTCTCACAATATACTGCGGAAGAGTTGGAAACCACAAAAGAATGGGTTGTGGTAAGTGCCAGTCCTATGGGCGAGCCAACTGGTCTTCTCGCCAATACGTGGTATGTGAAAATAGATTCGACTAGCGCAGTAGAACACTTCACGCATTTACAAGAGAGTGGACAAATCGAAGTCGCCTATCCTCTTATCGTACGTCAAATGACTCCAAAATGGACTCCTAATGACACATACTTCTCCGACCAATGGCATCTTGAGAATACAGGGCAAGACAACGGAGTGGCTGGCGAGGATGTCAATATCACTGGTGCGTGGAATAATGTGCGAGGTAATGGAATTGTAATTGGCATCGTAGATGATGGATTAGAATGGGATCACGCAGATTTGTCTGCTAATTATGAATCAACTCTTGATTATGATTATTGCAATTATGACGGTGACCCAACTCCTAGCAGTTGGGATGCACATGGTACTGCGGCAGCAGGAGTTGCTGCAGCTAATGGGAACAATGGTCTGGGTGTAAGCGGGTCTGCACCAGATGCATCACTTGCGGGTCTGATGCTAATTGCTTGTGGCAATTCCGATAGCGATGAGGCAAATGCTCTTTCACATCTCAATAATGACATTGATATTTACAGCAATAGTTGGGGTCCTTCAGATAGTGGGAACATTCTGGGTTCAGCGGGACCGTTGATTTTAGCCGCATTCGAAGATGATGCATACAATGGCAGAAATGGCCTTGGCAATGTGATTACATGGGCGGCAGGTAATGGATTGTCAAACAATGATGATTCTAATCTGGATGCGTATGCAAATAGTCGTTTCACGATTTCAGTTACAGCGGTAGACCATGATGGTGACCAAACCAATTATGGTGAACCTGGAGCAAATGTTCTAATCGCTTCTCCTTCAGATGGTAGTGGAGTAGGTATTACCACAACTGATTTAGAAGGTAGTAGCGGTTACACAAGTAGCGATTATACCAGTGACTTTGGCGGTACTTCAAGTGCCACTCCACTTGTTTCTGGAATTGTTGCATTAATGCTTGAAGCGAATTCAAATCTAACATGGAGAGACGTTCAACAAATTCTAGTTGAAAGTGCAAGGAAGAATGACGCAAGTGATTCAGGATGGAATACGAATGGAGCCGGCTTAGATTTCAACCACAAGTATGGATTTGGAGTTGTAGATGCTGGGCATGCAGTAAGTCTTGCACAGACATGGACTACTTTAGACCCAGAAGTAAATCTCAGCAGTGGACTAATTACGGTTTCACAATCGATTCCAGATAATGATCCAAGTAATGCAGTCACATCTACATACACTGTATCCGAATCGTTGGTAGTCGAATCGGTGGAAGTCATTTTCGATGCGGACCATCCCTATCGCAGCGACCTTGATGTTACTCTTATCTCCCCAGATGGAACTGAATCTGAGCTTGTGAATTATTTTTCGAACAGGGATAGCAATAACGATTACAATGATTGGTTATTCAGTAGTGTCCAGCACTGGGGAGAAATTTCTACTGGCACTTGGACCCTAGAGGTCTATGATGATGGCAATCAAGACCAAGGAACTTGGAATGACTGGGAATTAGTAATTCATGGCACTGAAGTAGATTTAGATAGCGATGATGATGGAATTACAGACTCTAATGAAACAGATGTTTACGGTACAGACCCATTCAATGCAGATACTGATTATGATGGCCTTAGCGATTACATAGAATTGTTTTCAACCGGGACAAATGCAACTGATGCAGATACTGATGATGATTTACTAAATGATGGCATCGAGGTTAATGTCAATGGAACTGACCCCCTTGACAATGATACAGATGATGATGGATTAATCGATGGCCTAGAAGTATTACACTACTTTACAAATCCACTTGTTGCAGACCCTGATGAAGATGGCGACACTTACTATTGGTTCGAGGATTGCAATGATACAAATGCTGCAATCCATCCATTTGCAGAAGAATTCCTAAATGGAATTGATGATGATTGTGATTTACTTTGGGATGAAGGATTCAATTTAACCGATGCTGATGGGGACAACCTGTCTGATTATTCAGAATATCATGGCTATGGAACCAATTGGTCAAATTATGACACGGATGGAGACCTGCTAAGCGATGGAGATGAAATTCTAGTTTACTTTACAGACCCATTGGTCAAAGATAATGATTCAGATACCGATGGGTGGTATTGGTTTGAAGATTGTAATGATACAGACCCTTCAATCAATCCAGATGCTGAGGAATCCCTAGATGGGATTGACAATAATTGTCGTGACGGTATCGATGAAGATTTCATCGGACTGGATTCTGATTCTGATGGGTTGTTAGATTTATTTGAGTACAATAATCTTACAACAAATCCTTTCGATGCTGATTCTGATGCAGATGGCCTTAGTGATGGCACTGAGTACAACAATCTGTCCACAAATCCGATGGATAAAGATTCAGATGGGGATGGACTAGAAGATGGTACTGAAGTTCTTCAAACATTTACTGACCCACTAGTTCAGGATTTAGACAATGATATGGATGGATTCAGATGGTTTGAGGAATGTGATGATTCAAACCCATTGATTCACCCCAATGCTGATGAAATTTGGAATGCCATCGATGATGACTGCGATGATGATATTGACGAAGGGATCAATCGATTGGACTTCATTTCTATAAGTCCTGCAGGAAATGAAGTCATTCTAAATGCGACATTTGACTCACTTGACCTTTCGGTTTCGATAAACATACCTGAATTTTCTATGGGTGACCTCAATGTTTCGATTAGTTGGTTTAGGAATGGTTCAGTAATCGCTAATGGTACATCATTTAGTGAGCCTGCTTGGAATTGTGATAATCAAACTGCTGAACTGGGAATAGTTCTGTGCAACCATACTGGGGTTATTGGGCCATGGATTGTTAATGCAATAATTTCCGATGGACAGCAAGACGTCTATGTCACCTGGTATGTTTCCTACGAAGTATGGCATCCGCCCGTGCCGGTAGATGAAGATGAAACTTCAGAAACCACTTCGACTTTCGACATATCTTCAACACAAATGGTGTATATCGGATTAGGTGTAATCATTGTAATCTTACTAGTCGCTCTTCTGGTAGGAAAGAGACCGCCAAAGCAACAGAAATCTGCTTTCGTAGACCCCAGATACCAGCCATTCAGCAATCAGTATGATGCAGTTCCTTCAGCTCCGATGCTACCACCGCCGCCTGGTTCATTCTAGCCTTCAAATTCAAACCAATGTGATTCGCTATTGGTTCGATACCATTGCTTGCCTTCATGCATTAGCCATGAGTAACCATTCTCATCGATTTGGTCAGCTTCAGCCCTAATTGAGGGGCTTGAGCCAATCTCAGGGATATCTTTCTCTTGCGCTTCAACAATTGGAGTTTGATCGACTTCGGTCATCGGCTCAAACTCTTCTACAGCCATTAGATTCTCAGCATTCTCGAATTTGTCATCTAATTCAGAACGTATTCGCTCCAAGCGAATACCTTGGTGCGGTCCAAGCAGACGCAGCATCAGACTGTATTCCCACTTTAGAGCGACTTGTTCTAATTCATCTCTAGATTGTGCTTCTTCTAACAAATCTTCATAGCGAGAACAGCGTTTGTTACGTGTTACGAATCCAAATAGAATCCAAGAGAATACCGGAATTCCACCAAACATTCCGATTAAGTCCCATGCTCCAAGTCCAATCTCAGTTCCCGGAATAACAATCTCAAAACTGTCTACAGGGGTGTCGTTAGGGTCGAGGGGGTCTGTACCCTCTCTTCCTTCATCTGCAT
>JABIGM010000002.1 GCA_018650165.1 Methanobacteriota archaeon | reverse complement strand
GATAAAGGAATAACACATATTCACGAGGGGTTCACCATAACACCCTTTCATTCATTTCAATGGTTAAGATGGGCTTGCTATGGGTCATATACGTCGCTACCGACGTAGATGCGGGCGTGTAAAGGGGGGACCCTTTGAAACGCGATTCCAGATCAATATCTAATCAAACATCTCAAGGGGTCCGCAATTCGAATGTGTGCATCTACTACACACGAGTTTTTCGCATTCTTCGCATAACTCAATCGGGTACTTTTTCATCTCTTCCTCTGGACATTCTCCACAATCATTGCAATAATTGTAGTCGCCTGGTTGTGCTGACATACTAACGAATTATCATTACAGGTATTTATACCTTGAATACAAGGGTTTCTCCATAAGACCTCGTATACATAACAAACGAATCTATGGGCTTTCAGTCCGTCCTATACAACCTTAGCGTCTAAAATGGCCCACGTAAAACCCATTGCAAAATCTACAAAATATCGTTTCATTCAACTTCAACGGTGATGTTATCCAATACATCATTGGTGTCGGAGTTTACGATTGTAATGCTAATTTCGCAAGGGTCATGACCTTCATTGCATAGATCAGTACCATCTTCGGATACATCGAATGAATCCCCTACGTTAAGCATTACATCTACAATCTCATAGGTGCATTCACCCGTTCCCGTGGATTCATAACATTGAACCGGTTGGTTTCCATTCACTGAAAGCGTGATTTTGAGGAACGATGCTTCAATATCACTTCCTTGTGAATAAGTTATGCTAAAGAGAACGTCATCAGAAGCTGAACCTACTACAACGCCAGAGTCCTGTGCTGTGAAGTGATACATGCTAAGGCCAGGTCCAGGGTCAGATTCCGCCTCGCAATTTGAGTCTGTAGCGGTTCCATCAAGCCAATCAAGGTCGTCTTGAGAAACATAATTTTCAAAGAGCATTTCAACCCAATCAACATCTTCTGCAGAATACATGTTTCTGAAAATATCATCAGAGGATATGGCTCCGGTTTGGACGGTGTACGACGCTGAGATGCCTGAAGCATCTGTTGAAATCAAATCGATCATTCTGGTGAACGCCAAGTAACAATTGTTGGGCAATTCCAGCCTCTCACTGACAATACTTCCGTTCCATGGCACGGTCAGCATTCCGCCTGCTACATCTACAATTGAGCCCTCCGCTCTTGGAAGCATGATGTCGGCAGTACCATCTCGGTCATAATCCACTCCGACCGTAACGGCTTCCCCTTCGGGGTCAACCGCAGACCAGGTTAACTGTCCAACATACATCCATTCTGCAGACAAATCTTCCGAAAAACTGTGACCGTCATCGTCTGCTGTGATGGTTGCTGAGATTCTTGGTGCTTGATTCAGAGGTGTTGAAAAATCAATAACGTTCCAACCAGATGAACTGCAAGCTTGGAAATTCGTTTCTGCTTCAACATAATACAGCCTTCCCAAAGTGGTGGAGTCGCAAGCCGGCAAATCTCCAGAAGTTGGAACGTAGTAAGTCGGCCAATCATCAGTATCTTCCAAGATGAGTTCTTCTCCATCACTGGTTTCAACTTCTCCTCCAATGCATCCGGAAAGGGATACGGCCATCATCATTAAACAAATTACCACTGGTATTTTCTGCATGAATAAATGCTAGTGAGTTAATCAATTAATTGTTTCCAATATTTCAATGCATCAAATTCGGTTCTACGACACCAGCTTGACCGTATCAAATATCCTTAAGATAAAGTCAACTTATTCATTCGGAATAATCAACTCAGCCAATTGTATCAGTAGTCTGACATTTTGAACTAAAATCTCTGATTTGCGAATGAATCCACGCACACGAGTGGCTTTGACAGAATCACCAGAAACTTCCACCTTCTTCAGGACATTATTTACCTCTAAGAGTTTAGATTGAAAATGCGGCGAATTCGAAATCGAAGCAAGTTCGACTGACGGGGAAAACTCACATCATAATTCATGAATGTAATATGAGTCTGCCCATAATGTTCTGTATGCGCCCAAACCGTACAACTCAGTTGTTTGAGACCATCTGTTATCACCCCACTCATTGTATATTTGCCAAGTGTACCTGTGGGAGTGAAATTAAATCCCAGTTCTGTTGCAGCTTGTCCCCAAGCATCATTATTTTTCTTACGACGCCCTTTCGCAAGATTAAAGATGAAGAAAATGATCAAGCCAATTGCTACTAAGATGAGTATGCTGCCCACTGCACCCCAAACCTCGTCTCCCATCTAATTCACCTAATTAACTGACAGTCATTCATATCTATCAATGTTGCCATCAAAGGGAAACCCTTCCGAAAACGGGCTTAGGAACTATACCCTCTGTATACTCTCTAGTGAGTTTTTCACGCGTCGGTACCCATCCATGAGATGTCTGTTGGATGGGTATTGGATGGGTATTGGATGGGATAAACTTGAATTAAGATAATACGTAGGCAAATTATGGAACCAAACGGTTACTTCAGATTTGATCTTGAAAAAATAGCAGGTGCTTTGGGAATTTCGGAAGAAGACACGCAACTCTACTTTACTGATGGAAGGAGGGTGTCATTCCTGATTGAAAGAAGGGCCGTGGAAATTATGCCAGGATCTAGGCTCGCCCCCAGCGAGGGATCTGGGTTTGACCTCATCGACTCTAAAGGTGGTCATTGGGAAGTTAGGAGTCTAACGAAAGGAGGCATCTACTTTTGCCCATCATACATGGTTGGGTCAGGAAGGAAATTTGAGGAGTTTGGTTTTATTGAGAAACTAAACGACATAGAAGGATACATCGTTACAGACATATCTAAGTTTCCCACAATGCCTTACTGGATAATCTCGCATGAAACAGTGAGTGAATGGTGGTTTGATGGTAATCTCGGCACGGCAACAAAAATATCACGCCGACAATTCGGAATCCTTT
>JABIGM010000059.1 GCA_018650165.1 Methanobacteriota archaeon | reverse complement strand
TTCACTGGGAAAATCGATCGTGTTGAAAGGGATAATACAGGCAGTATAACATTAGTTGATTTCAAGACATCAAAGAAAGCTAGTAAACCCGGTTCAAGCCCAAGTAATGCTCAACTTATTTTGTATGCTCATGCTTGGAGCCAAATACATGGAACTTTACCAGATTATGTTGCTTATGATTTTGTAAGGATTAATGAAAGAGTTACAATAAAGATTAATCCAACAATAGTTCAAAGAGAATTATCTAATTTATTGGGCCCACTATCAAATTTAATTTCTGGAGATACAGATTCGAATCCAGGATTTCATTGCTCTTGGTGTGATTTCAAATCGATTTGTCCCGACAAAAAATAATAATTGAATGGGGAATAGGAATCGATTTACTATGAACTTGCAAAGTATTCAGGGGGATAATGGCAGCATTCGCAAGTTGCACTGAGGGCTGACGCAGTGACTACCCTTCCAACACCCGCCGATACAGAGGGTATCGCATGTATCTAATCGAATTTAGTGAATTGTTGAATGCCACAAATTATTGATAAGAATAAATCCTAGGTGGTTCAATGGGGACACACGAGTACCAACAGGATCCGCGCAATGAGGATGTCTGGATATCGATTAACGGTGAATTGTTTCGACGCCCAGATGCGAAGGTGTCCGTGCTTGATGCGGGGTTCCTTCTAGGAGATGGTGTGTGGGAAGCTTTTCGACTGCACGATGATGTTTTAGTGTTCATAGATGACCATATCGACCGTCTATTCCGTGGTGCTGAAATAATTTCACTTGAGATTCCTTACGGGCGCGAAGAGATTATTTCAGAGATTCAAAGGGTGATCAAGGCCAATGAAATGCATGACCAGGTTCACATTCGCCTAATAATCACACGAGGGTTGAAACCCACGCCATACCAGGCGCCTTGGGTCATTTCCAGTGACCCTACGATAGTTATCATTCCAGAACACAAAAAGGCCAATGTTGAACGCAGCATCAATGGTATCTCTTTGGTTACTGTAGATGTGATTCGTGGGCCCCATAATGTACAGGACCCACGAATCAATAGTTTATCCAAACACAATTGCATTGCAGCCTGTATTGATGCAGCAAATAAGGGAGGGGAGGAAGGCTTGATGTTAGATCCGAATGGATTTGTAAGCACTTGTAACTCAACTCATTTCTTCATAGTTAAGGATGGAGAAGTATGGACTTCGACTGGCGAATTCTGCCTTGAAGGTATCACTCGACAGAAAATAATAGATCTCTGTCATGGCAATGGAATTCCATGTTCCGAGAAGAATTTTGTTCCAGCTGATGTGGCTGATGCAGATGAAGCATTCGTCACTGGAACATTTGCTGGATTGACTCCTGTTATCGAATATGATGGACGACCAATGGGGAATGGAAGAAGAGGTCCAATTGTTGAACGACTACAAACATTGTATCTGGAATTAATCAGTAGTGAATGCCATGTCTGAAACTAGGATTGCAATGTGGTCAGGGCCACGTAATATCTCCACTGCTATGATGTATTCATTTGATAACCGACCGGATTCTTATTGCAGCGATGAACCATTGTACGCTCATTATCTAGCCAGAACCGGAGTCACCCACCCTGGGGCGCAGAATGTGGTGGCTAGTGGTGAGACTGATTGGAAAAAGGTGGTGGATTTCGTTTGTGGAGACATACCGAATCGTTCTGAAATCTGGTATCAGAAGCATATGACGCACCACCTTCTGCCCCACATTGGTCTTGATTGGGTTTCTAAACTCACTAATTGTCTTCTCATTCGCGACCCTCGGGAAGTGCTACTTTCGATGTCCAAGAAGACAGATCAAATCGATGTTATGGCAACAGGTCTTCCGCAGCAAAACCGCCTTTTTGACCATCTTCTTGAAACAACGGGGGAGATTCCAACGATTATTGACTCTGGAGACATACTGAAGAATCCAGAGGGAATGCTTTCCAAGTTGTGTGATGTGTTGGAGATTCCATTTGATAAATCAATGCTCTCTTGGCAGGCAGGTCCAAGAGAATGTGATGGGATTTGGGCTAAATATTGGTATGATTCAGTATGGGAATCAACCGGTTTCGCACAATATAGGTCCCGGATTGGAGAATTATCCCCCGAATATCAGGTGTACCATGATGAATGTCAGGTGTTCTATGATAGGTTACACTCATTTCGATTGAAATGATAGATTAAGGTCCTTGTGCGACGACACTCCAGAATCAAAATTACTCTGGGATATCAATATCGAAAAACTCGAATTGTAAGTCAACGAGTTCAGACGACGATTTTGCTCCGCGGTAAGCCTCCAGTGGTTCTTTATTTAGGATGAAAAACTGTTCGCCCCATCGAAATGCACCTAGGAGTTTTCTTGCATGTTCTTCCCGCCCGATAAGGTATAGCGATGCTGCAAGGGCTTCTGCAGTACACATTTTCCCTGGCTTGCCCCAATTTACAGGGTTGGCTGCAAGTAATAGAGGTAGCATTCTTCCTTTCAGTTTAGTTTTCTTCATAACCTGAGAGACAGAATCTTCTATTTGTGCCCACGAACAATCTAGCCCTACCAAGGCCCCGCCTTCTTCAAGGAGTAATGAGTGATCTTCTGGACCCAATACCTTTCCACATAAAGGCTCCAAGATTATGCCTCTTCGAGGCAACTGATTGAACCGTTCATGTAACCTAAGGTCGCCACGACGAGATAGACGCACTGCAGTATTTTTTTTCGGGTCATCCTGTGCAAGCCAAATGGCATGAATCGGGACTTCTTTTGACATGTTATCATTCCTTATTTTCACGAAGGAAATCACCGATTGTCAAACCTCTACCATCACCCGCATTTACATGTCGGTTTTCATCAGGTGATACTTCGACCATCAGGACAATATCGAGTGTTCTCTCTAATTTTTTAATGACGGCATCGGTAGGCCTCTTGCCAGATTCAACATTATTGATCACATTGATCTTCTCGGCCATACGGCGTGCCAATTCGCGCTTATCCCAACCCTTTTGGGTCCGAGCCGCCGCTACTCTGCGTGAAAAATCTGAAGCCAGTTCTTTTTCACCACGAATGATAATGTCCTTTCCCTTTCGTCCAAGTCCACCATATCCAGCAGATGTAGTAGCAGTTCCGGCACGCGCCTGAGATAGCCCCGGTGCGACCTTTTTAGGCTCAAGACCCATTTTGTCAGAGCATTTTTTGCACGCCTGAACTTGGGCCTTACCCATGGTCACATTTCGAGTTCCAACCTTCATTGCCCCGCACAGTTCGCAGTCAGCCACATCTCCACCCACCCCGATGTCATGGCGGTGCTTCATCAAGGCTTCGTATTGTACGGTGCAGATGCATAATAAACGGACATTTCAAGAAGGACGGCGATTGGACTTACACTATGGGCACCGAAGTTGATAGCGGCAATTCAGAGCCCTTAAGCAGTGACGATACTGATTTGAAGTCTCTCGAGCAGGATTTCAAAAAGTTACAGGATGAAGCTCAGAGACTTTTATCGGAGCGCGTACACCTAGAAAACGACCTAGCTAATATCAAAAAACGTGCAAGTCGATTAGATGAAGAAGTTAGGATTTTGAAAAGCCCACCTCTCATTATCGGGCATTTGCAGGATATTCTTGATGATGAGCGTGCGATTGTTCGTTCATCTAATGGGACCGTGTTTCAGGTTTCTATCAACCAACGCCTTGACAAATCTAAACTCAAACCAGGGACTCGCATAGCACTTAACCAAGATACACTATCAATTATCGAAATCTTGCACGATGCATGGGATCCAATGGTTTCGGGTGCAGAGATGATTGAAAGACCGACTACAACCTACGAACATGTAGGTGGGCTTGATGAACAAGTATTACAGGTGCGTGAAGCGATTGAACTACCTTTGGAAAAACCTGAACTATTTCGTAAAGTTGGTATTGACCCCCCTAAGGGTATTCTCTTAGTTGGCCCACCGGGTTGTGGCAAAACAATGCTTGCAAAGGCAGTAGCCAGTCAAACCAATGCCACATTTATTCGAATGGTTGGGTCAGAACTCGCACAGAAATATATTGGTGAAGGCGGAAGAATGGTCAGAGAACTCTTCTCTCTTGCGAAGGATAAAGCCCCAGCAATTATTTTCTTAGATGAAATTGATGCAATAGGGGCTAAGAGACTAGACTCAGCAACTAGTGGTGACCGGGAAGTCCAGCGCACACTTATGCAATTATTAGCTGAGTTGGATGGTTTCGATGCTCTCGAAGATGTCAAAATAATTGCTGCAACTAACCGTCCAGATATTCTGGACGATGCTTTACTTAGGCCTGGTCGTTTTGATCGTGTTATTGAAATCCCGTTGCCTGATAGTGACGGTCGAAAAACGATTCTTTCAATACACTTGACTAAGATGTCAAAATCACGAATTAATGTTTCTAAGTTAGTAGAATTGACGGAAGGTTTCAGTGGTGCCGAACTCAAAGCAACTACTGTGGAATCGGGAATGATTGCAATTAGAGAAGGGCGCTCAAAAGTAAAACAAGATGACATACTGCTTGCAGTTGATAGAATAAAAGCAAAAAGAGAAACAACAGGAATTACTTCTAGTCCTGATGCGCTATACGGTTGATTCATTGGGAATGTTCATCAGTCGTCGATTATGATTCTTCATTATGGCGAAGCGAATTGTTGAATGTGTCCCAAACTTCTCCGAAGGGAGCGACAAACGCATTATTCAGGCCATAAGCGATGCTGGTCGAGGGATAAGCGGGGCAAGGGTTCTTGGAATCGAACCCGATGCTGATTACAACAGAACAGTTCTGACTATTGCCGGTGAGCCTGAAGCAGTTTCCGAGGCTGCATTCCGTGTTATTAAGGCCGCATTTGAAAATATAGATATGCGCACTCATCAAGGTGAACACCCTCGTATTGGCGCAGTTGATGTGTGTCCCTTTGTACCTCTAGAAGGCGTTACAATGACTGATTGTGCCAACCTTTCACGAGAACTAGCAATACGCGTGTCGGATGAACTGGGACTTTGCACATTCTTATATGGAGCAGCAGCAACAAACCCTGAACGTGAATTATTGTCAGATTTACGAAGAGGACAATATGAGAGTCTAGAAGGTAGATTATCGGATGGCGGACCCCATCTCCCAGATTTCGGTCCTCTTGACTGGAATGAAAACACTGCTCGTTTTGGTGCGGTGGTTATCGGTGCAAGACAGATACTCGTTGCATACAATGTGAATGTCGATGAAACTGATGCGAGTGCCTCAAAGATTGCAGGTTCGTTGGTTCGCTCTACTGGTCGACTACTGAAGAAGGATGATGGCCGCAAGACTAGAATCCCAGGTATGTTACCAATGGTGCAAGGTATGGGATTGCCACTAGAAGCCCATGGTATCTCCCAAGTTTCAATGAACTTGCGCGATGTTTCAATTACTCCAATGCATATAGCATTTGAAGCAGTTAGATCTATCGTAAAAGACCATGGAGTAGATACATGTGGTTCTGAACTAGTTGGCTTAGTTCCACTGTCTGCAATGATTGAATCTGGAAAATGGTATGCGAATGAAGGCTGTACTGATGAGGCGGAACTAGTTGCAGCAGCAATTAATGGATTAGGACTGGACTACCTTGGGCCATTTTCTGCTAAAGAACGAATAATCGAATGGGCACTTAGAACGGAGGAATCAGAATGAAAACACCATGGATGGAAATGACACTTCGTGACTTCCAAGCAGCACTAGCCTCATCATCACCCACACCCGGTGGTGGCACTGCTGCTGCAATTGCTCTTGGCCAAGCATCCGCACTGGCAATTATGGTTTGTGATTTAACCCTTGGAAAAGATAAGTGGAAAGACGGATGGGACATAGCTGATAAGACACTTTCAGAATCTGTGGGAATAATGATGCGCGCAGGTGCATTGGCGGATGAAGATAGTGACGCCTTTGATGAGGTAATGGCTTCGTTCAAATTACCTAAAGAAACAGAAACAGAAAAGGAATCTCGTAGGTATGCAATTCGGCAGGCTACGCTAGGCGCTACTGAAAAACCATTTGAAACAGCCCAATTGGCACTGAAGTTACTAGAATTATTGCCTGAATTAGCGATTAAAGGCAATTCTAATGCTGCATCTGATGTGGGCGTGGCAGGTTTACTAGCCAGTGCAGCTTGCAAAGGCGCACTATTCAATGTCGATATCAACTTAGGCAGTTTACCTGACGACATGGCCGTAGAAATTCGAAAAGGCGCCCCATATATCCTTGCACAATCACGCGAACTTTCGCGTAAAGTAATGGATGCTGTCAGAGAACGTATTTGATTAACGGACTTGTGAACCGGGAGCGATGTCACCATCTATGGTGATCAGGCGGACGCCGCCGTTACCATCATCTGCTGCAAGCATCATACCTTCACTCATGATTCCACGTAGTTTACGTGGCTTCAAATTAGCAACAAATACAACTGCTTTCCCAAGCATCTCCTCAGCGGAATAGTATTCCTTTAGACCGGCGCAAATAGTTCTTCCATCATCACTTCCATCATCGATGGACACGACGTATAATTTGTCAGCATTTTCATGGTCGCTTACATCAGTAATCTTACCTACTTTCAGTTCGACTTCCATAAAAGTTTCAAAGTCAAGATGTGTTGTTCCTTCTGGCATTTTTCGTTCCTCCTTATTTTGTTTTTTACCACCCTTGACACTATGCCCAGGGTCATGTTTAGTATCAGAATCTTCACTTGCCAAGGATTGCTCTTGTGCAAGTATCTCTTCAAGATCTAATCTTTGGAATAATGGTTCGGCTTTAGAATCTGATGACAGTATAGACACATTCCAATCTATAGCCGAATCCCATGGAGTAAGTGCAACATCGCCTTCATGGCCCAAGGCTTTCCATAGTCGTTGGGCGCTAAAAGGCAAGAATGGTTGTGTCATTATGGCTAGGAATCGAGAAACACGCCAGCCGAAGGATAATTTCGCAAGAGATTCACTTGCACCCTCTCCATCTAAGTCTTTCAAAAACTTCCACGGTGTTGCGGCTTGCAGCATTTGGTTACCCATTTGAGAGGCACTCATAACCCCGCGCAATGCTTCTTTGAAACGATGCCTCTCTAAACTCGTAGTTACTTGCCTATGGATATCTTCGAGTTTTTTCATTTCTTCATCACAATAGTCTAAATTCTCGAAAGCCAGCAAATTTCTTTCACTCGGCAATCTTTCACCCAAAGTCAGGACCCGGTGGACAAAATTACCATACGCACCTATTAGTTCCGAATTTATTTTTTCAACAAAATCTGGCCAATTAAAATCAGTATCATGGTTTTCGGGCATGTTTATAGAAAGGTAATAACGGAGAGTATCGGCATCAAATCTCTCCAAAAACGAAGGAAGCCAAACCGCATGACGCCTAGACTTTGAAAATTGACCACCGGAAAGCATCAGATATTCCATCGCTGGCACATTGTACTCCAGATTTAATTCTCCGGGACCTGGCAGAGCAGGGGGGTCGCTTGCAGTCAATCCTTTTTGTGCATGATTTAGACCCATAATTAATGCAGGCCAAATGACGGTATGGAATGGAATGTTATCCTTCCCCAAGAAATATAGATGCCTAGGTTTGGTTCCATCGGCAGCAATTTTCCACCATTTCTCCCAATCAGTATCACCCGCATAGCGCTTTGACCATAATTTTGCACATGAGTAGTAACCCTGAACTGCTTCAAACCAGACATAGATACATTTGCCATCCCATTCACTACCATCTAATGGCAATTTGATTCCCCAGTCTAAATCTCTGGTGACTGCTCTGGGACGCAGGCCCATGTCTAACCATTGCTTTGTCATGGCACGAACATTTGGTTTCCATTTTCCTTGTTGCGAACTTGCATGCTGCTCAAGAACTTCTTGGAATATATCTAGCCGATAGAAAAAGTGCTCTGTATCACGAATTTCAATTTTTGCACCAGGGTTCATTTTAGATTGAGGATTTAACAACTCATGAGATTCATATGTAACTCCACAATCATCGCACTGGTCGCCTCGTGCACCACTTTCACCACAATTTGGGCAATCTCCCTCTACATAGCGATCGGGAAGAAAACGCCCCCCATCCTCGCGCATTTCGTAATATTGCTGCATTACTTTTCGTTCAAATAGTCCGGATTCAAGTAGCGAAATAAAGTTTTCAGAAACCACTTCATGGTGTTCTGGGTCACTGGTTCGATTGAATAGTGAACCTCCGAATTCAGCGCCACGAACATCGATATTCGGCTCCCAAGTGCAGCCTAAGTCTAGGAGGGCTTTAGAATTTAGAGAATGGTACTTATCAACTACGTCTTGGGGGGTTATTCCCTGTGTTTCTGCAGTTACAGTGATTGGTGTTCCATGCTCATCGGAACCAGAGACCATCAGCACCCTGTTGCCCTTTGCACGTTCAAACCTGGATTGGATGTCTGGGGGTAAATAACAACCAGCAACATGTCCCAAGTGGAGGGGGCCATTTGCATATGGCCAAGCTACACAAATAAGGACATGTTCGCCGCTCACAGGTGTCACCTAGCCTGTGGGATGCAATGAACTACATGAGTTCTGTGCAAAGAATTGTATCGGCAACCCTCAAGAACTTGGAACTATACACAGGGATTGGGCCGATTGGCCGAGGATTCGTTGAACCCTATGGAAGCAGACTATTCAATGCTGATTATTTATTCATCCCTAGCACTGGGGATTTCTTTCTTATGTTCGCTGCTAGAAGCAGTACTGCTCTCTATGTCATTGTCACATGTCAGTATCATTAACAAGAGTGGTGGCAAAAATGGTGCAAGATGGTCAATTCTCAAACAAGATGATTCAGTCAAACCGTTGACTGCAATATTGACTCTGAATACAGTTGCACATACTATGGGTGCAGCAGGTGTTGGTGCTGAAGTTGCAAACATCTGGGGGGATGATAAGTTAACTATTGCATCTGTGATACTAACTTTGGCAGTTTTATTCTTTTCAGAAATTATTCCAAAGACATTAGGTTCGGCCTATTGGAAACTATTGTCTGGACCGTCTGGGGTAATATTAACAGGCCTAACAAAATTACTTTCACCTTTCTTTATACCCCTGCTGTGGTTTAAGCGATTATTGCCAAAGGCAGAAACAGCACTTGTCACTAGAGACGAACTCCATGCGCTTGCAGATATTAGTGAAGAAGAAGGTGAACTAGACGAGGATGAAGAGGCTATCATTCACAATCTATTGGCATTGCGAGAGATACCGGTCAAGGATGTAATGACTCCTAGAACAGTGACTCTCGCCTTCAACCATGATTGGACCATTAGGCAGGTGCTAGATGAAACAAAAATTCTTCGTTTCGGTAGAATGCCAGTTTATTCAGAAGAAATTGATTCACTTTCCGGTTTTGTTTTGAGATCAGACATATTGATGGCTGCGTCAATGGATGAATGGGATAGGAAATTATCAGAATTAATTAAGCCTCTATTAACTATTGAAATGGATGATAGTCTTCATTTGGCACTCGACAGGTTCCTAGAGTCTAAGGTGCAAATTCTAGCAGTAGTTGACGAATTTGGCGGTACTTCGGGCATTATTACCATGGAAGATGTAATTGAAACATTGCTCGGGGAAGAAATTGTAGATGAATTAGATGAACATGAAGACATGCGCGAACTAGCTCGTGAACAAGCCGCACTTACTGAAGAAGAGTGATTATAGAATTTTATTATCTATCCAGTCGGAAATTAGTTTATCTCTATCTGAATTTGTTCTATTACCTGAATGTGGCAAAGATTCAATCAAATGGGACTCTAAATTTATGTCTTGCTCTAACAGTAGGTCATAATGAAATCGTCCTAAGCGCCTATCATTTGCTGCCTGTAGAAGTAAAGTTGGACAGTCTGGCAAGCCCCAATCTGGGACATCAATATCGCTCCATTGCAAACCTCTAACTTCGGGGTGGATTCGGTTGAACCCTCTGACGGCCCACTTTTTTAGAAGTGGAAGCATCA
Organism: Methanobacteriota archaeon; assembly: GCA_018650165.1. Lineage (GTDB taxonomy): Archaea > Thermoplasmatota > Poseidoniia > Poseidoniales > Poseidoniaceae > MGIIa-K1. The sequence continues at coordinate 3,068 of JABIGM010000059.1, read as the reverse complement.
ATGGTATGCTTGGAGCCATTTCCTCCATTATTGGAGAATAGGCCACCATAGGGCTCTCTAACATTAGAGTTCCATACCGTTCTTTCCACCACCCTTGGTGGCGGTGGTGATGCATTCCGATACAGACAAATCCTCCTAAACTGTGTCCATAAAAGTGAATTTTATTGATTCTACTATTATCTAATGACTCCAGTAACGCCTTGATGTCAGAAATAACCTTTCCAGCAGTCCATTCAAATGTATCAGCTGCCATCCCATGACCACGCATATCAATCGCTAACGTGTGGATTTTTTTATCCATAAATATCCGCATACGCTCGGTGTACTTCTCGCTTGATGATTGCCACCCGTGGACGAAAACAACCATGTCTGCATCATTCGGTTGCCAATTAACAAAGCCATATACCTCGAATCCATTATTATTTAGAGAAATAACTTCCCATTCTGGATCTGAGAAAGCTTCGCTACGATAATTAGGACCCTTGAATATACCCCGCAAAATAACCTGGTGAAATATTATCATCAAGCATATTGGAATTGAAATCAGACCATATGGGATGAAATATGAAGCGGCAAAAGTAATTGGAATTAGGGTGATTATGGCATAGCCACTCCATGTTGCCATACGGCTTGACATACTCAGTCCTCGGACAATTCGGCATCAGGTACAATTTTCTTTGCAACAGCCTTCTTTGTAGAATCATCATTGGATTCTTCACTTGCCAGAGCTGCTGCTTCTGCTTTTTGTTGTACCTTTTCCTGCTTGGCAAGTTGCTTTTGCTGCCACTTGTCTCCAAAGTCACCTAGGCCGTCGAATCGCGCCATCCATCCAGTTTCAGTTCCGGAAGCGACGTGCTTAACCAGATATGAACTAAATGCCAGGTCGAACAAGCCTTGAGAGAAGTCTGAATTTTTCTTGAAGAAGAAATTAACTACCCAGATAATCATAAACAATACACCTACTATCAGCCAAGTCATTGCTGATGATGATACTCCTAGTTCCTTGAAATTCATGAATATCATGATAAATCCAAATAAGAACATAAAACCAAGACTGTTATTCAATACTGCATGAAGTACGAATGGTTTGTTTCCAGAGGAATTTATGTATTTTGTACGTGAGACGAATTCTCCAATATTGCGCCCCATCCATATTGGAATCACAAGCCAATTAATGATAATCATCAAACCTGCTGCGAGCCACGAGAATGTATAGTCTGAAGCAGACACAGAAGCGATTGCAATTGTTGCAATGAGTACACCAAAGTTCCAAGCGAAATTGATTAGCCATCCAATGTATCTTGGCATTGATCCAGATAATTCATAGCCCTCAGGTAGCCCAGTTGGGCGTATTTTTTCTGGAGCTGCTGGTTTTGCTGCTCGCGCTGGTTTTGCTGCTTTAGCTGCAACAGGTGTGGCCTTTTTAGCGACTGCTTTCTTCGCTGTTGCTTTTCTCGGCACAACTTTTTTTGGGGCTGCTTTCTTAGGAACAGCCTTAGCTGGTTTTCCTGCATCAAGATTGTCGACTTTGTCAAGTAATCCCATATTTTCTCACCTTAACTATACATTGCACCGATTGCTCGGTAAATTTCGAAATCATCCGATTCCACGAATCCATGGACGGCCTCGTCAGGCATTCCGCCTAACAATTTGTCAATTACTGAAAAGAATTCTGAGCGTTCACTTTCATCAGCATCTCCCGGGGAAGAGCCTACGGCCTTGAAAATCTCGAATCCATCAGATTGAGAAAAAGTACTAATTGCATCTTCAGAAAGGTTATTTCCCAAAAGAGCATCTACAATTGCAACAAAATCAATGAACAAATCACCTTCAACTTGATCATCCTCTTCTTCGTATTCTTCTGCGGACTCAGCCTCAGGTACATCTTCGGAATTGTCGTTTTTGAATAGTTCATCGATGTCAGTTTCGCCAGAAATTACAGCCTTCAATAACTTCCTCTCAGCCATAAGGGATTCAAGAGAAGGCCTCAATTCACGTAGTAATTCGCGGTCACCTTCTTCTTTTGCTGCTTGGTATTCCGGCTTGAGGCGACGCAATTCGTCTTCAACTGTCTTTAATTGAGTGTTTAACTCGACTAGCGTATCTGGTTCAAGTGCACTTTCATCTTCCTCTACTTGGTTGAGCAACTCAACTGTTGGCGAATCACGAATCACGGCAATCTTATCTTCCCGCTCATCCTTTCTCATAACAATTATGTCACGGTCTAACTCGTGCCCGAATCGATCTGAATAACGGTCGAGTAAACTTCCAATATCGCCTTGACTGATTCTTTCTATGTGTCCATAAACTTGTTGCAGAGGTTTTCCGCTCTTCTTAGCGTACAGTCCTGAATAGGAATCAGCATCGGATTGGGCAACTGGGGTTACTGCTGGAGTTTGTGGCACACTTGGTGGTAAAGCCTCGATAGCAGGTAATGGAGCTGGTGGAGCCGCAATTGGAGGTGCCGCTGCTACAGGAGTGGGAACCGGTGGTGGTGCAGCCGGAGACATTTGTGGAGCGGGAGGCAAGGATGCAGCCATATTAGGGGCAGGTGGTAATGGCATACCGGGAGCCGGTGGAGGAGGTAAAGGCATGCCGGGGGCAGGGGGTGGTGGTAGAGGCATAAGACCTGGTGGAGGGGGTAAATTAGTGCCGTCCTTTTTCTTCTTGCCCAGTCCCATCCTGTGCACCTCAACCCTTGTGGGCAGTAATCTGCCCTTGAACATTCCCATTGTAAGTACCATACTCCGTAGGGTCTAGGACCTAACTTACCAATCGGGCCCAACCTTTCAAAATTAGGAAAGTAGCGCCTGCTTCATGAATCTCTATAATGTCTCCTTTAGAGGCATCAACAACGATGTCATCGAACCGAGCAATCGCATCATCAACAACCATTTCGACTTTTACAGAACCCTCTCTCGAGAGGGCAATACCCTCACTTAGACAGTCAAAAGAGTTTGAACCATCTGGGTCGAGTCGCGATAATGGGAATTCTGTAACTTTCATACCGCTTTTACCATGCAGTGAACCCGGCCAACGAATCTGTCGTCTAGTATCAATTGTTACGA
>JABIGM010000003.1 GCA_018650165.1 Methanobacteriota archaeon | reverse complement strand
CTGGTTAGGAGGGGGTGACAGAGGGCCGGAGGGTGGGCCGCTTGGAGGTCCAGAGGGTGGGCCGCTTGGAGGTCCAGAGGGTGGGCCGCTTGGAGGTCCAGAGGGAGGAGTTGTTGGCTCTGATACTTCTTCGGTCTCTTCGATAGTGTCAGTAGAAATTTCATCTTGGGGCTCTTCGGCTATTGGTTCAGATTCGTTTGCCTCTTCGTTTGGTGTTTCGATTTCTGCAACTTCTTCTTCAATGGGTGGAGTCGGCCCTTCAAGGCCATCAAACGCTCCCCCAAACATATCATCTGCTGCAGCGTTTTCGGCATCCTCTCGAGCCTTCTTTGCTGACGTTTTTGGACCGCTCACGTTCTCTCCCCGTTGGGGCCACAGAGCGCGGCTTAAATAGCGGTTGTTACTCGGCGACTTGCTGCCCGTGTGGTGTAGCGGTTATCATGAGGCGTTGTCGATGCCTCGACCCGGGTTCGATTCCCGGCACGGGCGCCTAAAAGATGTACTGAATGCTTATCTTGGCCCTACGAATCATTCTTCAATGAAGAGGAATAGGGGTAATCATGCGCGCAATAGCATACCTGTTCGTACTCATTTTGGTGAGTCCAATGGTTGCAGCGTGTGAAACAGAGGTCGAAAGGGCACTAAACGGCTGGTTCCCTTCTCCGACGGGCATATCTCCTGACAAAGATGAGTCGATTCGTGAAACAAATCGAATTGCTTCTATTGGTCAAGAAGTTGCCCGCTTCCAATTATGGCGCGTATTAACAGGCGTTGAACTTACTGAAAGGCAGATTGCAGATGAAATTGACAGATCGATGATTGAAAACGGTTCAAACCCAGATTGGCCGTCGTTCGACACAATTGTTGCCTCTGGGCCAAATGGAGCAATACCTCATGGCGACCCAGACAATAGGGGTGCTGGCCCTAAAATTGTAGAGGTTGGTGATGTTGTTGTTGTCGATTTAGGCGCTCGCGTTAACGACTGGGTTAGCGATGTTACTCGAACCTACATTGTTGGTGGAACAACAAATGCAACTATCATTTCTTCATACATGGCTGTCTATGATGCCCAGAATCTAACATTCCCTGTGATTGAAGCTGGCACACCCGCTTGGGTTCCCGATGATATTGCCCGAACTCATATCACCGAACAGGGGTATGGTGATTTGTTTATTCACAGCCTAGGTCATGGATTTGGAGTTTGTGTTCACGAGCCTCCGTTGCTTTCAAGTGGTTCGTCGGACCCGTTATTTGGATTAAGTTACAATGAGCAACCGTTGATGATTTATGACGCTGTGACGGTTGAACCGGGTATATATCACCCCGATTGGTTTGGTATTAGGCTAGAAGATGATTTCTTAATAAATGCGGGTGGGCATGAATACCTTACTGCGGACTTACCAAGAGATTTGGATTGGGCCATGATTATGATTGAAGATTATACGGATGAATCTGTAAAGGAAGTTGAAGGGGGGGAGGATGAGTCGTCTTTCCTACCGTACCCAGCAGGTATAGTGGAAATTCTCGTTCTATCTGCAATCGTAGTAGCAATTAAGCGAGAAGAATCTGAAGAAGTCTTGTTATAATCGTGCATTACTTTGAACGAAAAAAAACCCCCACCGAGAGCGAACTCTCGATGAGGGCAAAGTCCCGTTAGGGTGTATCAAATTAGATTAAAGTGAATAATTTCACTCGTCTGCTGGCATGAACTGGTCCATGGCCGCTGCTGCGAGTGTTATACCATCTAAATGGCGGAATAACGGTGTTTCAGACTATATCGTGATTAGTGACGGTGCCACAAACGGTACAATAAACGTCTACGCCGCCGAGGCGGGGTGTGGCGCCGGAAACATCGCTTTCTGCCCCACACTTACACTTGACTTTGGTCTGCATGTATGGGGGTAAACCGTTGTCATTGATGAAATCAGCGGCGGCTATTCTATGACAAGATGCACTTCAATACAGGCGTAAGTATCGTTGGGTGAATATGAGCGGTTTGGCTCTAATGATAACGATATGATCTCACAGGTTGAGAGTACGTCTCGTATCTGTATCTCGGCATTATCTAGAGACTCTAGTGAGAGGATTGCCCAGCCTCTGATGACAACTTCGTGGCCTCTTTGTAACAATCCAAGTAACTCCGGTAGATGGCTGATAAAATCATGAGGTAGGTTAACCAGAAGTAAATCGCAGCATTCTCCAAGCTCGGACGATAGTTCTCTGGCATCAATACACCCTGTCCAATGTCCTGGAAGGTTTAGTTCGAGAAGATTTACAGCCTTGGGGTTTAGATCGCTTCCAAAAATGGTCTCGATAATATCTCCTCTTTTCGCAAGGGGGACTAGTGCGGGGCCCACTCCTGCATATGGGTCACATACCGAAATTTTTCGCCCTAGGGTTGAAGAGAGATTTGCAGCACAATCAATTGTGGTGGACCTTTCATTGGCTAGACGAGGTGAATAGTATGCAGCGCCCGGGTCTACCCAAAACTGGTTTCCGTTTTCTTTGACTTGTGTTCTGGTCGTCGCCAACCCGTTGCAGGCAATCATAGTCAAGTCCCTAACGCGGAATTTGCCCTTGACCCCATTATCCGCGCATATGATGCGTGCATTCGAATGTTGTTCGAGTAATGCATTACCAATTTCTTTTGAAAACGAAGTTATCTGCGGCGGTATTTTTACAACTATTACATCGCCAATTTGGTCATGGCTCATTGGCCAGTCCGATTCATGTAGTTTATACAATTGCGCGTCTAGGCGTTCTGTCCAATGCTTAGGAGTTGGCCTAATCGCTTCTAATTCTATTATCTCAAAGGGTTCGATTTCGAGGGGAGCCCTGTCGTTCAGCGCTATAGCGCGCATCTCTCCGAGATTGTGAATTCCACACCCATTGGCAAGCCAGCCGTTACTGGCTAATTTCTCTCTCCAAAGAGAGGTTTCTTTGCTCGGCACGCTCAAATGGCGCATAGTCTTCGCCAAGCCCACAGGAGCAGGTGGTTTGAGCATGGCGGCTGGTTTGATACTAATCGGAATTGGCCCAGGAGGCATCGGTGGGATGACTCGTGCTGCGATTAATGCTGCAAAAAATGCTGACTTTAGGCGTTATGAGGCCTATACTGCTTTGTGGAACGCCGAAGACCTTACCGTTCTCGAAAATGAAATTGGCCAAATCCATCGCGTGATGCGCCCTGAGGTCGAAGAGCCTGTTGAATTGCTTGCGCTTGCTAAACAGAGTGTGGTTGCACTACTAATTGTTGGAGACCCTTTGCAAGCGACTACACATGTCGATTTGCAATTACAAGCTGGGGAAGCGGGTGTGGACTGTTCTGTAATCCATGGCGTTTCAATCACTGGTTTGGTAACCGGGGCTGTTGGTTTGTCGAATTACCGATTTGGGCGGCAAACCACCCTAACATATCCTTACGGCGGTTGGATCGCTACTTCGCCATTAGAAGTGATTGCATTGAATAGGATCCAGGGCCTTCACACCCTGGCCCTGTTAGATTTAGACCCCACTGGCGAAGGCGTTGGTGGCCAGAGGCCCATGCAACCTGTAGATGCAGCCACTGCAATTATCGGCATGGCTGAAAAATTAAGTTCGATTCTAAATGATTTTGAAATTGATTCGCCTCTCGCTGTATTGAAGCGGCAGGCGTGTGAAGATATTTGCGATGGTGTTTCTGAAATGATGGTTGTCCTGTGTAGTGATATGGGCACTTCTGAAGAACGGATTTCTTATCTTTCGATTAACGATTTACCAAAGGAGCCTATTGGTCGCCTCCATTGCTTAGTTATCCCTGCTGAACCTAGCGATGTTGAGGTTTTGGCACTGAAGCGTTGGACGAAGAAGTGAACAGGGGATGGCGCCTCCGCGTGGTTGATGGCGGGTCCTTCTCAAGTTGAATTTCCTGGGAAAAAGCAGCAACGTATGCGTATGCGTGGTACAAAACAAGCCAATTCCGATACTCAAAAGCGTTTGAGAAAAAATCTTGATCGGTTGCTCGAAGAAGGGGAACAATTGTTGCCTGCAATGACGTGGACTGGTAAGTTGAAATGGGGTAGGACCGATCCTGTGACAAAAACGCTGCGCGAATTACGTAAAATTCTCGATAAGCGCCATGATACTCGGTGGCTTGCGAAAAGAATGATGGCAAAGCGCGGTGATGGTGTTGGTAAAGCGTTTGCTGGGTCTTTGTTGGCGGCTCATGATGAAGAGATTTCTTTGGTGGGCGACTATAGTCACCAATCGTTTGGTAAGGCATCCTTCGTTCGTAAAGGCGATGGGAAAGTCGCATACCAAGCGGGAATTCAAAATTTCCATATGCCAACTCTTAGGATGCTGCCGTGGGAAGACCATGCGCGCCGTGGTTACTTCTTCTTCTCTTGGCGTGGAGGTTTTGTCTGTAGTGGGCCCGTCCCGACTATACCTGATGGGTGGCTCGGGGATGTCCTACTTCGTTCGCGTTTCGATTTCAAAAACCAAGGAAATATCTGGGCAACTGCAGGATTAGATTTTGATAGTATTTCAAAGGATGAAATGACTGGCGAGGGTTACTTATTGATGAATTTCATTAGTGGAGATAAAGTAGCGATTGGTTTTGACAAATTGAGTACTGTAAAAGGAAAAACTTCGTTTATTCACGACCTGGCATTATCCATGCTTCCGCCAAATCTCTCAACGGTTATGGAGCCCGATGCGATTTGGTATCCAGAGGGCGCTACTAGAAGTTCCACTAGGGATTCTTTAGACCGCGTATTAGATGCGTGGATTGGACTTACCCTTAACGAAGGGTCCATCGCTAAACGAGTTAAGATGGCTGTTTTACATCACCTCGACGAGGGTTTTATTGTCGGTGAGAAATGGTTCGATACAGCCGAAGGGGCTGTCAAAGAATTGAATGGTTCGGCAGCTGAAAAAGAATTGGCGTTAAAATTAATGATTTCTGCTGCCGGTTCTGGAATTCGTATTTCACAGAGAGGAGGGGTTCACGAAAGAGAAGGTAGTGCTTTGGAAATATCTGCCAGTTCTTGTAATGATGTGTTGTCGTCGTTGTGGGAAGATCATGGTCTTGATGGATTGAAACAAATTGGGATTGAGGATGAGGAGGCGGAAGAATTGTGGTTATTACAATGTAATAAGAAGCGGGCTTTCGGTAAATTCCTAAAAGATATTGAATCTCAAAGATCCAAGGCTGGTATAATTCAAAAATTCCCATATAAGATAGGTAAAATCCCGGGCCCGGTTGGAATGATTCACGACTTAACAGTTCGAGGGTTGGTTGATGGACTTGGTAAAGCAGAGAAAGATGCCCTTTCAAAGAAAGGCGGTATCGATGCCGAGGCTTCGGCATGGGCGTGGCTAGTAGCTTCTGGAAAATCTTCTGGTCAAGAGTGGCAGTTTTCTTCTGATGCTAGAGAGCGCGGTGGTGCTTGGAGTCCTGCGGCCATTGGTGTGTGGAAGGCAGGACAGGCACTGGTTAGTGGCGAAGATATTGATTACAAGGCTGCTCTTGAAACACTTAGAGGCGCTTGCGGACAAATCGAAGAGTTGCCATAATCAAAGTTTGTTCAAAGCACCTGAAATATCCGACCAAAGGTCTTCTACATCTTCAATTCCGATTGAGATTCTAACAAATCCTGCTCCGAGCCCTGCAGCAATTCTAACATCTTCGGGAATTCCCATGTGACTAGAATTAAATGGGCATTCTACTAAACTTTCAACGCCGCCTAAACTGGTTGCTTCGAAGATAATTTCAAGGCCGCGCATGAATTTCAAAGCTGCTGCGTCTCCGCCCTTGACTGTGAATGCAATCATGCCTGTCCCCTTGGGGATAATTCGCTTTGCTACTGAATAATCTTGGTGAGAAGGTAGGCTTGGGTGGTGAACTAAATCAATTAATTCGTGGCCTTCTAGGCGCTTTGCAATATCTGCCGCGTTAGAGCAGTGAATCGGCATCCTAGCGGCCAGTGTTCTAATTCCTCTCTCCAGAAGGTAACAGTTATGCGGGTCCGGCGACCCTCCAAAATGAACCTTTTTCATAAACATAGCAGCGATTAAATCAGCCCTCCCTACTACTGCGCCTCCGATAATATCTGAGTGGCCGCCTAAATATTTGGTAGTGGAATGGATAACCAAATCTGCCCCCATTGAAATTGGTTGGCACCCCCATGGAGAGGCGAATGTGTTATCGATAATCAATAGTAAATCGTGACGTTTTGCAATTTCGGCCATTGCTTCGATATCACAGATTTTGATAACGGGGTTTGTAATTGTCTCAATATAGAGGATTTTGGTATTGTTTTGTATTGCGGCTTCGTAGGAGGCTGGGTCTTGCATATCGGCCATTGTAGTTGATATTCCAAACCTTGGTAATTCTTCAGTCATCAAACCATAGGTCCCGCCATATACATCTGAACTAGCAACTATGTGATCCCCTTGGGATAAGAGCCCCATTAGTGTCGTAGAGATTGCGGCCATGCCGCTAGCGAATAATTCTCCGTCCTCTGCGCCTTCGAGGGCGCATATTTTTTCAACTACCGCTTCTGAATTTACACTCGAAAGTCTAGCGTAGAGAAGGGTGTGTTGAGCACCTGCGGCCCAACCGGCGTATCTTTCATCGGTTAGTTTGTAAGTAGATGATTGAAAAATTGGAGTATTTACTGCCCCATCGATGTGCTGGGTCCCCGCATGAACTGCTTTTGTTGAAAATTTACTATTGTCGGACATGTCCTTCCCCAATCTACTGATTATGACTATCCTTCATCAACAATTCGCTTGGAGGTGTGGGCTTAGTAGTTGATAATAATTGGTGGTATTGCAAGCCCTCGAACGGTTGCTTCGTTCTATATTTGCTTAGAGTCTGGTTCTTCAATAAGACGGGGTTCGTCTTTTGCTGATTCGCCTAACTCCACCACTATGTTTCCAGCCAGTAAAAGTAGTCCCATTGTAAGCCAAATAGATACGGAAATCATACCTTCATACCACCCATATAGTGTCGCCCAAACTGGCTCGAATGAGTAAATTATGGCTGCGTGGGTGGGATTGAGATATTTTTGGAATGCGTTTAGCATCAGAATACAAGCTAGTGAGCCAAATAAACCTAAACACAATAATGGAACCAATACTCCATCGCTCCAAACGATTTTTGCTACTGAAAATCCGCCCGATGATGCAAATCCAAAAATTAGTGCGCCTACAACTAAAACTGCAAATGATGTTGAAGTTACTGCCAGGGGGTCTAACTTTTTTGTAATTGAGTCGGTGTAAATAATATGGAGGGCAAAGAAGAGTGCACAAATTACTGTAAGAAGTTCCCCCGCTCCCCATATGATATGGGGTGGTCCATCGATGAAACCGGCCCCAAGTGTTGCAAGCAATACCCCTCCAATCATCATTCTTGTTGGTTTGCGATCACTTATTTTCACCGACAATATTGCGGTAAATACAACATATAGGGACGTTAAAAATGCTGATACCGATGGTGTAACTGTGCCAATTCCTATCATTTGTAGGACGAATCCGACTAACATCAAACCGCCAAGAACTAGGCCGCCTTTCCAATCTTCTTTAGATGAGAGGGCCCCTCTTGCCCGGCTAGAGAAAGGCAATAGTGCAACAAAGGCGATTAGAAACCGAGATGCAACGATTATACCGACTACTCCCGCCGTAGAATATTCTTCTAATTCTGGCTCTAAGGAATTCATTGCTTGTTTCATCCAAACAAATGTTCCCCCCCATAATAGAGTTACAAAAAATAGGCCAGTTGCTGCTTGACGCCTTGTGACCATGTACTTCGCTCTTCGGTGTCGTTTTTGATGATGGTGGTGGAAGCACTTGTCAATCTTGTATGCGTTCTACCGGCCATTAATGCGCCAACGCTCTTGTGCTAGGTCGTGTGTGAGTGAAATATGGCGGAGATGGCGTTTTGGGACCAGCCCATCGCAACAGGAGAAATTCCGCCTTCCAATTCTGAATTTGATTGTATTGTTGTTGGCGGCGGGCCGGGTGGTTCAGCGGCCGCATCATACCTCTCCATGGCAGGAAAACGGGTGCTATTAGTGGAAAAGGGGGTTTGGCCAAGAGACAAGGTGTGCGGCGATGCCGTTGGCGGTAAATCTCTAGGTCACGTCCATGCGTTAGGAGTTAAGTCAAAACTCGAGAAGACTCCACATTTCAGGGTTACTGGGATTGTTTTTTCTGCGCCCAACGGTAGTGAAGTAACTGTTCCTCTACCTGAGGAAGATGTGGAAAAAATGGAAGCAGGATATTCTCTTCCCCGCCAGCACTTTGATTGGTTGCTCTTTGAAAGAGCAACTGAATTGGTTCTTGAAAACGGTGGGTCTGTCATTCAAGGGGCCGCTGTAACGGCCGTTCATGACAACGAAGGTGTGATCACTGGCGTTGAAATCGGAATCGGTGGTAAGCGGGGCGAAATTCGAAATTATAGTGCGCCTTGGACTATCGGTGCAGGGGGCTATCAGTGCCCTGTTGCACGAAAGGTTGTCAAGGACTTAGCAAAGGAGAATTTAGTCGATAAGATGCATTACTGTGGAGGATATCGTGAATATTGGACTGGTGTCAAGGGGTGTGAAGGTAACGCTGGAAATATTGAAATCCACTTCGTAGATAGCATCATTCCTGGGTACTTCTGGTTATTCCCTCTTGGTGGAGGACGAGTGAATGTTGGAATTGGAATGGTGCTTGGATTGATGGATAAGCAAAGAAAGAAGCTTAAGCCACTGCAGGCAGATGTTATCGCAAACCACCCACTATTCAAAGAAAGGTTTGCTGATGCTGAAATGATTCCGGGAACTGGAAAGGGGTGGCAATTGCCCTTCGGCAGCCCGAGGAAAGGTGAGAAAAACCAACCGCGTCGCGCTTATGCACCTGGTGCTCTACTCGTTGGGGACGCGGCTAGTTTGGTTGACCCGTTTTCTGGAGAGGGTGTTGGTAATGCTCTTGTGAGTGGTGAAATGGCGGCGAGACACGTGATTGACAATGTTGGGGGGCGTGCTTACCAAGAGGAATTGTGGGCGGCGTTAGGACCGGAACTGACAAATTCTTACAAAATGCAAAAGATGAGTCGAAGAAAGTGGATCCTCAATTGGTTTGTTGGGAAAGCCAGTCGTAAACCTGTTATTCAAGAAATGATGACAGAAATGATTGCGAGTAAGGAAGCCCAAGAAAACCTTCATTCAAAGTGGTTCTTGGTGAAGACTCTCTTGTTTTAAGTGGTGGAAATATGGACAAACGATTATCTGGAATTAAAGCGGTTTTCTTAGATTTAGATGGTACAATTTACCTTGGTGGTAATTTGATTCCCGGAGCTCTTGAATTTTTATCAAGGTGTCAAGAGCGTGGTATTAGGCGCTATTTCTTATCAAATAATTCTTCGAGATCGGTAGACCAATATGTTGCTAAATTAAATGCAATGGGTATTCCTTGTAGCCCTGAAGATGTCTTGCTTTCAACACACGACCTTCTATCGTGGCTCAAGGAGAATAATGTTACTCGCACGTGGACGATTGGAACTACTGGGATGTGCCAAATGATGGAAGATGTTGGAATCAGCACTCGTGATGAAAGCCCTCAGTTTGTTGTCTTAGGATATGATACTGAAATCGATTACAATAAAATTTCAACCGCTTCGATACATATGCACAAAGGGGTGCCTTTGGTTGCTAGCCATCCAGATATGGTTTGCCCTTCGCCTGACGGGGGGTTGCCTGATGTGGGGGCATATCTTGCTATGCTTAAGGTGACCACGGGGCACGATCCTGTGCATATTACGGGAAAACCAAACCCTGGTATGATTATGCATAAAATCGATGATTTGGGGCTGTTGCCTTCCGAGTGTGCAATGGTTGGAGACCGCCTCTATACTGATATGGAAATGGCAATTCAAGCAGACTGTGTTTCTGTTCTCGTTCTTTCTGGTGAAGCTACGCGTTCCGATTTGTCAGAATCTGGGAAGGCTGTAGCCGTAGTAGTTGAATCGGTTGATGAATTGCTGAGGTGATAACTTGGGCCGCATTGGAGAATTTCTCTCACGGAGATTACGTTTTGACCCAGAGGGTCACGTGGTTTCGGGACGGTTGGCTGAATTTCGGTTGATGAAATTAACAAATGCTGTTGCTGGTTCGGCTTTGGTTCTTGAAGGAATAAGAATTCCTGACCCGGAAGAAGGTGGGCGGCGTGAAATCGATATGGTGATTGCAACCGGGGATGAAATTCTATTCGTTGAGCAAAAACACTGGTCGGGTTCCTTTACCATTACGAGCGAGGGGCGTTTTTTTCAAAAACGTAAAAATGGCTCGACGCTGATGCACAAAAATATCGTATCGTGGACTGCTAGAAAGGGCGATATCCTTTGCGACTTACATGAAAATCGAACTGATAAAGCGGCGCCTCCGGGTCGAACCGTTTTGGTTTTTTCAAATAAAAATCTAGAATGGGAAAAATTGCCAGAAGAGGTTCCTGCTGAAGCATATGATGAAATGGGATTCATTAATATGGTTCAAAATATGAAAAAATCGCCTCCTTCCAAAGAGTTGTATGAAACCCTCATGGGCTTTGGCACGTGGGATACAATTCATCTTAACGGCGGAATGAGTGTCTTTGGGGATATTCTCAAGTATCCTTTCGCAAAGAAGGATTGTTCTATTGAACACACTGGAATCTTGGGTCTATTGGCCGGCCCGAAGAGTAGGTTGTCTACTGGACAGGTGGTGACCGATCAATCGGGGCCGTTGATTTCTATTGTTGGAGAAGATGGTTCACGCGTTATACCGTTCGCAAATATTGCTAAAATAGAGTTTAGTAACCCAAGGGCAGAGTGGGGATGATGTTAGAGATAATTGGTTATTCGGCTGGAATCTTAGGCATCATAGCGTGGATACCTCAAGTCAAGACTGTTTGGATAGAAAAAAGGCACGACGGTGTCTCTCTACCTACCTTTGCAGTTGTTGCTTTAGCACTAACACTATGGCTAATTTACGGAATCATGGATGGCTCTAACGCTATTGTCTACAGCAACTTGGCAGCTCTACTGATGATTTTGTCAGTAATTGTTGGCGTTGTAAAAATTCGAAGAAGTCTCGATTCTTAAGCCGATTTTGTAGTTGAAATAATTACTGCGCCAATCTTGTAAGGGTCTCCATTAGAAGAGGGTCGGCGGTCTTCAAGTCGGCCTTTCCATCCATCGTCGATTGTTGAAATTGGAATTCTAATTGATGCTCCTCTGTCGGAAATTCCGTATGAGAATTGATCAAATGCTTGGGTCTCATGAAGACCGGTCAAGCGCATTTCATTGTGCGCCCCATAAACATCCATATGCTTCTTGATGTTCTTTCCAAAGGCTTCACAAATTTTGGTGAAAACTTCCTCTTTACCGCTTTCACGCATTGCAGTGTTTGAAAAATTAGCATGCATTCCTGAACCATTCCAATCGCCTTGAACCGGTTTTGGATGATATTCGATGTAATATCCGTAATCTTCGGTTAGGCGATCTAGTAGATATCTAGCGACCCATAATTCATCGCCTGCTCTTTTTGCACCTTTTGCAAATACTTGGAATTCCCACTGCCCGCATGCTACTTCTTGGTTAATTCCTTCGAAGTTTATTCCCGCTTCTAGGCAAAGATCTGCGTGTTGTTCGACAAACGCGCGCCCGTGTGTGTTCTTTCCTCCGACTGAACAATAGTACTGCCCTTGCGGCCCAGGATATCCCCCCATTGGGAATCCAACTGGAAGTTGTGTTTCGGCATCCATGATGAAATATTCTTGTTCAAATCCGAACCAAAAGTCTTCGTCATCATCATCAATTGTTGCTCTTCCGTTACTAGCGTGTGGGGTTCCGTCTGCATTCATTACTTCACACATTACGAGGTATCCGTTAATTCGATCTGGGTCTGGAAAAATTGCTATTGGTTGTAACAAACAATCCGAGTCTCCGCCTTCTGCTTGGCGTGTTGACGAGCCGTCAAAACACCAAACTGGGCATTCATCCAAACGTCCTTCAAACTTGTCGCGAACTAGGGTTTTACTGCGCATATTTTGTGTTGGTTTGTATCCGTCTAGCCAGATGTACTCCAATTTTGCCTTCATGGTTATCGAACGGATGGTATGGAATGCGGTATATTATTAAATCGCTCGGTTTTGATGTGTTTTGCTGTTGCAAATATTCAAAATATTTTGTATATACTATTCGTATGCACAATAATATGGCTGGGTCGTGTTTATATTATTATGTAAACTCCCTCTGATTTACTAAGAAATGTGCAATTGTTCAATTGTTTTGCATTAGTTGTTAGCAGCTTCAGAATTCTGCGGGGTGACTAGAATATTGGCTCCGTCGCGTGCTACATGTGGGAATGAGAATGTTCCCCCGTTTACTGTAACTGGGCAGGTGTTTCCGCACGCTGGGGCCAAGTAGTCTTCTCCGGTTTCGGTAAGGACTAGTTTTATGCCGTGTCCCGCTGGTAAAATTGCATCTATACCTTGGAACTCCATGAGCATAACAAGGCTTTGACCAGGTAATACTGTTTGGGGGTCGTAACCTCCTGCGTGATACCTGATATCCATTGTAGCGTGTCCCAGGCGCATGCCGGTTTCAGCGTCTTGTAGTTCTGCGAATATCTGTCCGCCATCCATGGCAGCAGATACATCGAGGTGGAGTGTCGGGAGGCCTGCTATCAAGAGGTTTTCAGTAAAACCGTCACATGTAATGACTACGGTTTGTTGGCCCCCCCCGATTACAGATGTCCCTCCAACGTTGCTTCCTTCTTGTGTGCAGGATGAGAGATCTATCGATTCCCAGGTCGCATCTTGTGGCGGCCATACCTCCTCGATTCGCCACTGGCCGTCGTTACGCTGGATTTGTGCATGGTTAGCTGGTTTTGGGCCCACTCCTTTGAGATAGTATTCAAACCACTCAAACAAATCCTGGCCCCAATCCCATCGCGTCATATTATGAATTGCTTCACCGCCATACCCTGAGTCTTGAGCATTATGTTTGGTCCACTGATCTGGGTAATTGTGTTCCCACTGACCAAGCATTCCTCTGACGTCGTAACCCGCTGCTGAGTAATCAAGATACCAATTTGTACCCGGTGGTCCGCCGAATACCTGGTGGGGGTCTACGTTCCAATCTTGCATTCCTTGAACCCAATAAATTGAGCCGTTCCAGTTTTGAAACGCTTTGTCTATGTGGCTGCGTTCGTCATAGTAATTGGACATGTATGGGTCGAATTCTCCCGCCCCATAAGTTACCGGTCCAGCGAATATTCCTTCAACGATGTCTGGGCAAATATTGTCTAAATCGTCGCCGTTGTAGTCGACTGTGCTGCCGAAATAGTTCATATGCATAACTTGACTTCTCGCTTCTGCGCTTCCGTTCTTGTAGAGTAGGGGGTGTAATGCTGTAGTTCCTGAAATTGGAACTATTGTTTTGAGATGTTCGCTGCCCAATGCAGCTGCTTCCCATTGGGTTGCGCCCTCGTATGATTTACCGTACAGCCCCACGTTTCCATTGGACCAGTTTTGTTGGCCTAGCCATTCAACCGCGTGATGAATCCCAAGCCCTTCCCCTGCCCCTCTGTAATCGAAACATCCACTAGATTCTTCTGTTCCAAAGACTGAAACTTGAGCGAAAGCATAACCATGGGGAATATAATTGTCGAATATGAACTCGCCTCTTCCAGCACCAACTACGTTTGTTGCGCCTGATTCATCACCTGGTTGGCCGAAAGAAAAGTACGGACTGACTACTGCGATAACTGGAACCTTTTCGCCTAGTTCTGTGTTAGAGGGTAACCAGTAGGATAGATGTACATTGGAGGTTGGCGGGCCGGTCTCCCAAATATCGGAAGTGTCCACCTCGAAAGTTGCTTCTTGAACATCTAATGCTGTGTATGGGCCCTTTTCGAAAACCATGGAGTATGTTCCATTCCATTCCCAATCTAAGTATTGACGATCGTTGATGTCTGGATAATACGGTGTTCCTTCGTCGGTTTCTTCCTTTTCGTTGTCACCGAAACATCCTGAAAGTGAAGTCAATAGGACAAGTCCTGCAAGAAATACTGCCTTGTCCATGGTGCTGGGGTGTGAGTATAAGGCAAGAATGTGACGACTCGCCGTTCTGGCTTAATGTCTCAAAAAATATAGTGGATACCATCAAACACGCGCCGCCTATCCCCGTTTCATGGCGGTTCTAGTAACTGGGGCATCGGGCTTTATTGGCTCACATGTTGTCTTGGAATTAAGCCGGAGGGGTTACTCTGTTAGAGCTGGAATGAGAGACCTTGGTTACTCCAGTATTTTTGCAGGTTTCGAGAATATTGAATGTGTAAAAATGGACTTGTTTGATGTTGAGTCTTTGCGAGAGGCTGTGAGGGGCTGTGAGGATATTATTCACTGTGCTGCTGCCCTATATGTTGGGGCTAAGGATGTGAAGTCTGAAGTTGTTGATCCATCGGTTATCGGAGTTGAAAATCTCTGTTCGGTAATGGATGATGTAAAACGAATAATACATACTTCTTCAGTTGCTGCGATTCGTTCCACAAAATATGAAAATGGACAGATTTTTACAAACCAAGATTGGTGTGATGATGCTACGATCACATCTAACCCCTATGGATTGGCTAAAGCAGAGGGTGAGCGTTTGATGCGCTCCTGGGCTGAAAATCGGCCTATTCGTTTGGTTACAATCCACCCTTCTGTTGTCTTTGGTCCGATTTTACACACAAGGCATTTGGAGGGTTCTATGTCATATCTCAAGCATTTTGCAACGGGGCCGCCGTTTGTTCTCGATATCCATGTTAATTTTGTTGATGTTCGCGATGTTGCCTGCGCTCATGTAAATGCGTTAGAACAGGGTGATGACCGCTCTAGACACATTATTCACAAAGAAGGAATGTGGATGAAGGAGGTGGGTGGGGCTCTAACTTCCCTTACTGGAAGGAAGTACGCAACGAAGAGACTTCCGAGATATTTGGCGTATTTGCTAGCTGTTTTTCACCCGAAACTCTCGATTAAAAGGTTGCGTGGAACGCTGGGGACTCATGTCAAATATGATGTGGGTGATTCTTTTTCTATTCTTTCGCTTCCAAATTATGAAACTGCTAAAACTCTTACCGATTCTATTAGTTCACTATTAGCGCAAGATTGAACGGGGCTCAGCGTGTGCCCTTGGTCATGCCGGGTAGGGTGTGGGGTGAACGTTGGTCGGATTCTGCTTCTGAAATCGCTCGTCGCTATATGGAAGTCGCTACAAGAAAGTGTACTCTTGTTTGTCTGGCCGCAGACAGAAGAACGATGAATGGTCTTTTCGAATTAATTGATTCTGTTGGTCCATATATCGCTGCTCTCAAAACCCATGTTGATTTAGTTGATGATTGGAATCCTGAGGCTTGGGCGGAGTTTTGTGCCCGCGCTAACCAAGCGGATTTGCTGATATTTGAAGACCGGAAGTTTGCCGATATTGGGAAAATTAGTCGTGACCAAATGGCTGGTGCTTATGACATTAGGAGTTGGAGTGATTTGGTTACAGCGCACCTAATTAGTGGCCCGGACATTGTAGATGGATTACAGGCAGGGTGGTCTGATGTTGGTCGTAATGGTGGGGTTCTTCTTTTAGCGCAGATGTCTAGTCGTGGAAATTTGTTAAATCCAAATTATACAGATGAGGTTGTAACCAAAGGCCGTGAACACGGGGGTGTTTTCGGATTTATTGGAAACGGCTCAAGGCCAGATGAATTGGTCGAATTGCGCACTAAAGTTGGTAAATCGAAGATGATTTGGACACCAGGGGTTAACTTGTCTGTAGGAGATGGTGAAATGGGGCAACGGTATGGTGATCCGCGCGCGGCTATTCTTGCCGGTTCAGATTGTATTATCGTTGGGAGTGGAATACATCGCTCCGATAATCCAGCCGAATCTGCAAAAAAATACGCATCGGTTTCTTGGAATGCTTTGCTTGAGAGGAAACTATGAGTTCTGCTGTCGTTGTATGGATTGTTGCAATCCCGCTTGCTGCAGCTGTTGGCATATTCTTGTGGTTAGTTTGGAACAATAATAGAACGTTGGATGCTAGACTGCGAAGTGGAGACAGTGGTTTGCTTTCATCTTCGTCTTACAAAATTACAGAGGTTATTCGTGCACCTGCTGGAAGTCGTGTTGAAAAAATAGCCGCCTTGGTTCCGAGTCAAAATATGCCCGGATATATTCAACAAAGATTGCCAGATGGCCGTGTTGCAATGATTCCAGTGATGGCTGTCCCTCAGCCTATGAGAGTACACCAGTCGACCACGCATACCACCCAGCGACTCCAAGAGAAGTAAAGAGCAGTAATACTACAAACAGTCTCTTGGTTTTACTAGTTCGCTTTTTTGGTTTAATTTGCTCGGCCACTGGCAGTGGGTTAATTGGTAGAGCCAGGGGTGTTTCTGGGAAAGGGGTTAGCTCTGTGTCTGCTTCTATTTTGACTATCCCTTCTACGGGATGGATTTTGTCCAAATCTTCAAGCCCGGGCGCTTCGGGAATTGGTCCTAAAACGAGGTGCCAAATTGATTCGATTGACGCTGCCGTAATTGGTTTTTCAACCCAGCCGATAGCGCCCGCTGAATGTGTTGCGTCTTGTGCGAGCTTTGCTTGATGTTTTGGGGCGCAGAATAAAATTCTGCAATCTTTACCGTGTTCTCGCATTTCTAAAGCTGCGAGGTGGCCGTCCATAGAAGGAATATCTAGAGACATTACTACTAGTTCTGGGTCCAAGCGGATATATTCGTCAACGGCTTTGTCGCCATCATCACAGGTTACAACATTGAATTCTCTTTGTTTAAAGATCATTGAAAGCCGGTGTAATGACATTTGGTTGTTGTCAACCAGGAGCACTGTGGGTGCTTCTTCGTCATCAACATCTGTTACTCGGGTCATGGCTAACAAAGTGTGTGAGTGGCTTCATATTCATGAAACAACCGCTCTAAATTAGCGTTAACACTCATTCTTCTTCGTCTGTGATAATTTCCACGGGTCCTTCTTGGGGATTTGTAAATGTTTCACGGACTGCTTCAGATTCAGCGACTTGGTCTTCAAGTGCGCGTTGTCTAGCTGGTGCTTTGACGAATTGTAATTGAAGTTCGGAAATAATACCATTCAACATTGTATTTTCTTTGGGGTTAAGATTACCTGTCATTTTTGTTTTTAACATAGATAATGTATCGATTGCTGCCTTGGTCTCGCCTAGATTGTAATGTGCCCTCCCCTCACTATCAGGTAACATCCCCATGTGCATCATTGCACTACGTTGGATCATGTGAACTAATTGGAAGAGATGTGTGCTTCCTTCGTCATCAAAAAACTCGTTTACCATGCCAATCCCTCATTCGAATAATTGCTCCAACAACCAATCTGGATCAAATTGTATCAGATCATTGTACTCTTGGCCAACCCCGCATAGAACAATCGGTCTACCGGTGGCGTGGGCTATCGAAAGGCCCGCGCCGCCTTTGGCATCGGTATCTAATTTAGTTAGAACTGCTCCATCGAATTTCAATAATTCTTGGAATATGCGCGCTTGATCTACAGCATCATTTCCAGCTAAAGCGTCACCAACAAAGAGCGTTAGGTGGGGGTTTGCAACCCTTCTAACCTTCTCAAGTTCTGCCATTAAATTCGATTTGTTTTGCATCCTGCCTGCGGTATCAACAAGCACAACGTCAATGCCTTTTGCAGAAGCGGATTCGATGGCGTCTCTAGCAATTGCGGCCGAATCTCCCCCTCTTTGAGAAGAGATACAGCGGATGTTTAGTTTCTCACAATGTGATTCGAGTTGCTCTATGGCGCCCGCCCTGAAGGTATCGCCTGCTGCCGCAATTACTGTTTTGCCGCGCTCCTGTAATAGGTGAGCGATTTTAGCGACCGTGGTTGTTTTCCCAGTTCCGTTCACGCCGACAAACATTATTACAACAGGCGTATCTCCTGAGTCTATAAATTTCTGAATACTTTCGAAAAAGTCCCAATATCCAGCCTGTAAAATACTGCGTAGCGCCCTCTTTAGGGATGCTTCGAGAACTTTGGACAAGTCTGCTCCTTTTCGCAGACGTTGCCCGACGAGGTTTTTCTGAAGGGCGGCCATTACAGTAGAAACTGCATCTGATGAAATGTCAGATTCCAGCATAATCCACTCGAGTTCTTCCAATAGATTGGATAGTGCGTCTCCTTGTTTGATTACTCGGCCGCCGGTTTCTACAACCCCGCCACCAAGGTCGATGGTAAATCCATCTTCTTCTTTAGACCCAATTCCGCCGGTTGGAGCCGCTTTGACTTCCACTAATTGCCGTCCTGTTGTGGTGCGCATCATGTGAAGGTCTACCTTAGCTCCAGAAAGGCGACTAACTTCTTTACCGCCTCTTTTCTTGAGTTCTTTTTCGTGAGTTTTACGTTGTGTTGCTTCGCGTTTGGATTGTTTTGCCAATATTTTCTTTTCCTTGCGAGATAATTTGGTTGGTAAGACGAAGTCGTCGTCGTCTTCCTCCCATTCTTCCCAATCATCATCGGCCTGGGTGGGTAAAACTAATTCTTCAGATTCGTCCAATTCCTCCCATTCTTCTGGTTGGGCGATTTCAATTTCTTGGTGTTGATTGATTGCTTCTAAGGCTTCTTCTGTGCCCGCTTCTACAGATAATGAATCTGTGTCCGCTTCCGATGCTGCATCTTGCACCTTTTTACGAAATTTGTCGAATAGCCCCATGTCCTCACCTAGTCGTCCAGCGTTAATTCGCTTCCAACGCCTCTCCGCCTTCGGCGTGTTTGGGGTTCTGCAACAGTTGGCGTTTCTTCTACAACTGTCTCTTTTTCGGTAGTGATTTCTTTGGCGGCCCGTTCAAAGGTTGAGGCAAGTTCCTCGATTCTTTGTGTGAGGGTTGCTGCATCTGCTTCGAATTGTATCTTTAATTCAGTTAAGTCTGAAAGGCGCTTAGTCACAATTTCGGAGGCGTTTTCGGGTGTGCTTTCACCAAAAACACCACTACCAAAATCGACAATTGTTGTTGCATCCTTGGGGATGGGAACCATTACTCCTGCGCCGAGTGGTATGTGTCCACTTGAACCTGTAGATAATGCATTTAGTGCCTGCCTTGTATCGTCATGTTCGAGTTGAACTGCTTCGATTCTTTCTATTTGAATTTGAATCTCTTCAAGTCGTTGCCTGTTCATGTCAACCAGGCGGGCCATTCGTTGAAGTTCGTTTGAATCAACCATGCCTCTCACCCAATGGGAGTTGCCCCCCCGTCAAGAACCCAACGATTGTTGAAGTTCACTCTTCCTCGGCATCTGGGGCGATTATACCACCGGCTGCAGCAATTTGATCACGGAATGCGTTTAGAATTCGTGGTTCGGAAGATGTACGTGGGTCTATTTCAGAAACAGATTCGATCATAATGGTTCGGCGGTTTGCTTTGTGGCGTGATCCAATGATGGAATAACAGCGGTGTTCTGCGTCGTCCGATGAGTCTGCAACTAAGTCGATACTGAACTTCTGTCGTTGGCTGCCAAATGGGGCAGTACCGGAGATACGGAAGGCTTGCATATTTCCGCCGACCTGTAAATGTGTCTTAAACGCGCTGGCGCGGAGCCTTTTGCCTGAAGGTTCAATCGTGATGTGGTTTTCAGGTAGTTTATGCGGGTTCCAGTGGTTTTGGTATTCCTGCTCATGGTAGCCTCGCAGTCTAGCGCTTCTAGTTCGTCCAATATAATGGATATTGAAGAAGAGGGAGGGGGTTTGGGGGCATTAAATGGGAGTGGTGTTGTAATTGCAGTCGCTGATACTGGAATAGACCTAGACCATGATTGTTTTAGAAACTCAACCGGGGAGGTTGGGGTTCCGGGAAATTCGCATAGAAAGGTGATATTACTGAATGATTCAATCGATGACTGGGACAACCAAGGCCATCAGCAATTCAAACACGGAACGCATGTTGCGGGAATTCTTGCTTGTGACCCTTTAGAAGGCGGCGATGATATCCGTTCGATGTCTAGTGGTGTGAAATTGATTGTACAGGATATTGTTGATTCTACGGGGTGGGCTCCGCCAGAAAATGTTACTGACTTGTTGGCTGAAGCATCGTCCAATGGTGCTGTAATCAACTCTTGGTCTTGGGGAGACAATTCTATCAATTATACTGATAGAAGTAGACTTATTGATGAATGGACTATTGAAAACCCATGGTCCTTGGTTTTCGTAGCGCCAGGAAATGGAGGTATGATGTTGGAGCCTTCAAATGCATACAATGTAGTTTCAGTAGCAGCTAGTGACTCTGAGGAAAATGGAAGTATATGGCATTCTAGTTCTCACGGGCCGGATGTGAATGGACGAAGGGGTACGTTGATTTCCGCCCCAGGGGTTGATGTTTTATCTGCAAGGGCGGATGGAATTCAAGATAGTATGAACAATGGATCCTATTCTATGACTGGCACTTCTATGGCCGCGCCCATGGCTGCTTCGTTTACTGCATTATTACAACAAATGGTTCAGGAAAATGAAGGTTTTACTCCATCTGCGCCTTTGTTAAGGTCTTTGCTAGCAGTGTCTGCTGAACCACTTACAGGCGCTGACCCCGACTCCATACAGGGTTATGGCCGCCCAAGCCTTGAGTCGTTTACAGGTGGGGTGTTTGTTCACGATTCCTACGCTGTGGAAGATTGGATGGAAATTATTCAATCCCGCGGAGGAGATTTAGAGTCTCTAAAATCTAATCCTTGGAATGGTTCTGGTGCTGCTGGTCCTTTCTTGTCAGAAAATGAGTCGTGGAGTCATCTATTCAAGCCAATAGCTGGTGAAGATGTTGAAGTTGTTATGTCCTATAATGCGCGGCCGATGGGTCAGGAAATTGACGACCTTCGGTTAGTTGTAAAAACCTCTGACGGAAGATTTGCGGTGGATGATCAACTTTCAAATTCTGGTTTTTCCACGTTTTGGTATGAATCTATGAAGCATCCATTAGAAATCAATTCTTCTAATGAGACAACGGTGATGATTCGAATACCTGAAAGTTCCTTGGTTGGGGTTGAGTGGATAGAAATCGAGGTTGTAGCAAAAACAATAATTTCAGAAACCAAAAATGGGTATTTGGGAATTAATGGCTCTATGCTTGGTTTTGGGCTTGCTGCAACGGGGATAACGGACCTAGTGCAAAATGAAGGGCCGGTGGTTGTGATAAATACGGGATCTTTAGAAGGGGAGAACTTTACAAATAATGTTTCAATTAATGTCACAGTATATGATTTAGAATACGATGGTTTTGTAACGGTTATGAGGTTGGTCAATTCAAATTTTTCAGTAGACCTTGGGGATTGTGCTTTTGTTAGTGTAAATATAACCACTGTTTTGTGTTATGTTGATTTTTCTAAAGAATTGGTTCCTAGGCCAATTAATCGTCATGACTGGTTTTTTGAAATTGTTGCTGTTGATGACAATTCCTCGATTTGGACTTCTCAAAATATTTCTATTGTTAAAACTGGAAATTTTACGATTTGGTGGGAATCTCCTATGTTAGAAAAGGAGGGGGTCGCGCCAGTAATTGAAGATGCTTCTGAAACTGAGCATAATAGGGTATTATTGTGGGGTGTTGGTGGAATCGTTATTGGTGCAATTGTGGCTGCCGGTATTATGTTTAGAGGTTTTGAAAAACGAGTGTTTGAAGGTGTTCTTCCGCCTTTTAGAGAAGAAGAATAGACCGCTTAAGCGCGAGTGAACATTCAAGGCGGGTGACTCCATGGCCATTATGTCCGAAGGACAAGGGTGAGAGAAAAATGAGCGAGAGACTCTATGTTGGAATTGATTTGGGAACCTACCAATCTACCATTGCAAGTAGTGCTGGAACAATAGAAACTATCGAAACAGTGGTTGGCCGACCTAAAGACCCCATTGCTAGAAATATGCTTAAGCGCGATGTATTATTTGGAAATGATGCGTTAAAGAACAAATTAGCATGTAACCTCTATCGTCCAATGGCCGCTGGTGTTGCTCAAGATGATGAAGCAAACCTGGCTGCTGCAAAGGCGTTTGTAACTCACCTAATCGAAACCGTAGGTCCTGAAGAATATGATGAAGTGTTTGGTGTAATATGCTCACCATCACATGTATCTTTTACTGACAAAAGCAACTTGGTCGCAACACTACGTGGACAAGTAAATGCCATCATGGTTGTAACAGAACCATTCGCTACTGCATATGGAATTGGTGAAATCGCTGGTTCGATATGTGTTGATATTGGCGCAGGTACAACAGACATTGCTCGCCTTTACGGTGTGTTCCCAAGTGAAGAGGATCAGCTAACTATCCAAGAAGCAGGAGATTGGATTGATATCCAATTAATGACTCTTGTAAAGAAAAAGTATACTGGCGCTCAGGTTACTAAGGACATGGTGCGAAAGTGGAAAGAAGAATTCTCGTACTTGAGTGGGGATGACCGCGAACATGTCGTTGAATTATCTGTAGACGGAAAGAAGCAAGAAGTCGATATTGGTGATTTGGTCAAGTCGGCATGCGCAATGATTGTTGGAAAGGTGGGTGGAGCAATTAAGTCAATTGTTGCAACTGCTGACCCTGAATATCAACCAATTCTTCGTAACAATATCATTCTATCTGGCGGCGGCTCTTTAATCGAAGGAGTTGCTGACGCCATCGCAAACGAAATTGCCGATATTGGTGATGTCACTGTAGTTTGTGTTGAAGATCCTATTGAAAAGGTCGCTACAGGCGCTATGGCACTTGCCCAAGACATGCCTGATGAGCAATACACCGCTATCAACTAAGGGTCTTGTAATGGGCCCTTTAGGGCCATCTACCAATGAAAGGTTGAATAATGGTTGTTGCACGAATGTGTGCAATGACGCTCGGTAGATCAACCTCAGGTGGTATTCATCGCATCTCAGATAGTACGGGAGATGAGCGCGCAGCCCTTGAAGGAATGTTGCGCGCTTACCCTGTTGATCAACTGGTCGAAGAGGTCTTGGTTGCCTGGCAAGAGTTGGCTGATCGAAACGAAGATCTTGTAACTTCTAAGCAACGTCTGCGTGTTCTTGAATTAGATTTAGCAGAGCGTAAGGACGAAGTTGCACCAGAGGTTGCGCAACTACGGGCTACAGAAGGCCATCTCGAAGAAGCCGGGGCGAGGGTTGTTCATCTAGAGCGTTTACTTGAAGATACAAGAAAAGAGTTGGGTGAAAGTAAATCGGGCCTTTCTGCTGAAGAGCGTGCTTCATTAGAAAATGAAACTATGCAACTTAGAGAACTAACAACTCAACAGGATGATGTTATTGGAGAAATGGAAGGCCGTATGGCCCAAATGGTTGCGGCTTTGGAAAGAGCTGCCGATGCTGGTTTAACAAGTGTAACGGCTGATGAAGTTCGTGCATTAAAATCTCAGGCAGATATTCTATCTGGTGAACTTAGTGCTGAAAAGGCTGCTAATGACGCTTTAGAAGAAGAGCGACAGCGTCTCAGAGATATTGCTGATAGATTACGTGGTTTGTTAGATGCTAGAGATAAGAGGCTGGGTGAATTAGAAGAGCAACTAGAACGGGTGATGCAGGGTCCCCGTTCTGTTTCAGCTGAACATGATTATTTGGTTGAGCAAATTGAAGAATTAAAACGCCGGTTGCTTGAAAGAAATAGAGAATATGAATCCCTTAGAAGGCGTGAACGCCGATTACATAATGATGTCTTTGAAAGAGATGAAAGGGTTCAGCAAATGTCCCTTACAATTGGTGATTTAGAGGCTGCATTGACAGACCGTACGTCTGAAGTGAGAGAGTTGGAATCTCAACGAGATACTGCTGTTCATGAATTAGATGGTGCAAAGCGCTCTGAACGTACTCGTGAAGTTGTAGGTCGGGTCTTTGCAGATTCGCTATCTTTAGTTAGAAGTCATGATGAAAGAGAACTGAAGAAAGAGGTTTATGCCAATACTCCAGATGTAGAAAGAAAAATTTCTACGCCAACTGCAGACGATATGCAAACGTTAGCAGAAGGTGGAACAATAGACCTTGATTCCGCCCTTGAAGTTATTGAAAAAGGAATGGATGTTGATGGAAGTACTCGCCCAGAGTCGCCTGGTGGAACAGGAGATCCTGTTCTTTATGATGAAGAAGATTGAGCTCCGGCTACAACTTTAGAGATTCTTTCACTAAGTTCTTGAAGATTTGCTGCGTCTTCAGTAAGTGTTCCTGTAACAATCCAATTTGCTCCTGCGTTTGCGGCTTTTGCTGCTTGTTCGGAAGAACGAATCCCCCCTCCTACAAATAAACAAATTTCGTCCACTTCTCTTGCAGCCTCGATACATTTGGAATCTACTTGCGTGCTAGCCCCGCTACCAGCCTCTAGATAGAGAATTTGGAATCCATACATCTTGGCTGTTAACGCATAGGAATTTACTAATTCTGTTTGTGTGGGTTCAATCAAATCTGCTTCCCCTACTTCTCCAACTTTGCCACCGGGTGAAAATACAAGATATCCAGTAGGTATTGCTTCTACACCGAATTTGTGTAAATAGGGGGCGCCTTTTAGTTGCTCTTCGATAAGAAATCTACGGATTTGAGAATTCATTAGCATCATGAAAGTTATTCCATCTGCCGCTGGAGATAGTGCGTGCGCCCCTCCTGGGAATAATACGACTGGTACTCTCCATATATCCTCGTCCGATGCAGGGTCTTGGCTTGATGCGAATATTTGCAATTCTAATGCTTCTTGTATCATTTTACAAGTTTCGTGTACTACCTCATCAGGTGTATCTGTTGAACCACCAATGAATATCATCCGCGACCCTGCCGATATTGCTGCAATCGAGCGTTTTGTGGCTTCTTCTGCGCTTTGTTTTCCGGGGTCGATTAGTGTAACGTGTCTGCACCCATGTGATCTGTCAACAATATAGTTGAGTAGCCCTTCATCTGGAAGCATGTTATGAAACCTCCAGCCGGGATTGAATGATGTTTTGGGCGGTTTTCTTACCTTCTGCTATTGATTCGTCAGCCCAAATCTCATCCACGTTGTAAGGATGTTCGCCTTCTAAAATTTCCAACCATCCTTGTTTTGGACGAGGTAGTTCCCCTCTAATCCAACATTCTACTAGTTCGTCTCCTCTTTCGAAACAAAATCTATCTTCGCTCATTTTATTTAGAATAAATTCGCTTGGTATATCTGTTTTAATCACAATGCCGCCCCTCCATTTTACAAGATTTTCTTTCGTTCCGGCAACAGGCCATCCTGGAGCAGAAGATTTCCCTCCGGTGCAATCTACTGAATTTGGTGGTGCTTTGGTTTTTAATCTAATAATTCCACCTAAATCTACAACTTTTTGAGCTAATGACTTCTCAAGCCATTCTCTACGTAACGCCCAGCCGTATTTTGTTGGTTTTGCAACGGTTGGTTTGATTAAATTCGAATCTAAAGTTTTGATTATTCCTGGTGATCTAGTTGGATTGCCGATTTCTTGCCTTGATTCGTAAATTGTAACTGGTAGTTTTTTTTCTAACAATTCCAAGGCACAGGAGATTCCCGTAAGGCCACACCCTGCTATTTCGATCATGCTTTCACATCCTCGATTCGTAAAGCAAAAACCGGACAAGAAGGGATACAGTGTTCGCATAAAGTACAACTTTCTTGTTTGACTATAGCTAATCTGTTAACTAAATCTAAAGCGTTGGTTGGACAAAGTGCAATACATGCTCCACACCCATAGCAGAGATATTCGTCTACCACAAAAATTGGTACTTTAGCCTCCGCCATATTTGTTGCAGTGGACACATACACATTGCTGCTTCGGCGGATTGCTACTGGAATTAATAATTTTAAAATATTTTATTGGATTTTCATTTGGATTATTATTCCATAAGAAAAATAATTTAAGTTTTTTACAGAAAGAAGGTTGTATGTTCACAGACCCCCTAATTTCCACTGTAGAAGATATTAGATGGTTGTGATGAAGTAGGAAATGATGTATTCATCACCTATACGAAGTAAGACCCATTGATGTTTTTCGCGTATAGTCCATAAGTATAACTAAAGTAAATCGATAATTAGAACCTTAAAAATAACTCCAATGGAAACACAGGGGTGCGACATCTTCATTGCAGATTGTTTTAACGAAGCAACATGGTGTTTTATTCTCCAGGACGAACAACCTCTTATCCTGAAAATCCTCCAGAGAATGGAATAAGATACCATTATCTCGGAGGAGGAGATGAAGTTGGTAATGTTGGTTGTGTTT
Organism: Methanobacteriota archaeon; assembly: GCA_018650165.1. Classification (GTDB taxonomy): domain Archaea; phylum Thermoplasmatota; class Poseidoniia; order Poseidoniales; family Poseidoniaceae; genus MGIIa-K1. The sequence goes on along the minus strand of JABIGM010000003.1, from coordinate 2,337 downwards.
TTGAAGACAAAGAAGGCACTAAGATGTTACTTGATTATGGATTAGCTCCAACAAATCCACCAAGATATCCTAGAGAAGCACCAAGTATCAAAGATGCTGTAATTACTCATTCTCATATCGATCATCTTGGAATGGCTCCATGGTTATGTTCTAATCATAGAACTAGATTACATGGGACGGCATTAACTGCAAAACTAAGCGAAATGATGTGGAACGATTGTTACAAAGTAAGCCGAATAGAAGGGTATCCATTGGCTTGGGACAAAAGAGATATCGATGAAGCGATATCATCATGGCGTACACATTCATTTGGTGAAACATGGGAAAATGAATCTTGGAAATTAAAATTAACAAAGGCTGGGCATATTCCTGGAGCAGCAATGCTCAACGTAGAAACCGATACACATAAACTTCTATTCACGGGAGATTTTGATACTCGAGATTCCCCCTTAACATCAGGCGCCAAACCAGAAAAATGCGATGCGCTTTTCGTTGAAGGTACGTATGGAGGAAGAGATCATCCACCCAAAGAAGAAACAATTCAAGCATTTATCGATAGAGTTGTTGAGGTAACTGAAAGAGGGGGGACTGCATTAATTCCAGCATTTGCTAATGGAAGAACTCAGGACATTGTGATGACTTTACATAAACACCTACCAGATTTAGACGTACATGTTGATGGAATGGGAAAACACGTTGCAAAATTACAGAAAGAACACCCTGACGCCCTTAGGGACCCCCAAGCCTTAGACGATGCCTGGAAATGGTGTAGGAGGGTTTCATCAAAATCTGATAAGAAAAAGGCATTGAATGCAGATTGTATAGTTTCGACCTCTGGAATGATGGAAGGCGGACCATCTATTTGGTATCTTAATCGATTGAGAGAAGACCCTAAGAATGCAATTTTACTTACGGGCTATCAAGCATCGGGCACCGGTGGACGAATGTTATTGGATGAAAAACAGGTTCCCATATGGAATACAAAAACACCGATCGAATTGGAAGTTAGTCAATTTTCTTTTTCAACCCACGCAGGCCAATCAGAGATTGTTGAATTCGCAAAGCAATGCGAGGCTGAAACAGTCATCGTCTATCACACAGATCCTAACCACGCGCGCCCACCACTCGTTGAAGAGTTAGAAAAAAACGGGCACACCGTGCACACACCAATTAACGGAAAATCTACAATTATCAATTGATGAAAATAGCCGAAGTGATTGAATATAGTGACGCATAGCGGTAATCATGGCAAGCAAGGCCCCACCAGGCAAAGGTCGGAAGAAGAGGAAGCTAAAACTTTCACTTAAGAGTAAGAAAATGAAGAAGACCGATTCATATTCTGATTCGGTCGGTTGGTCAACCGATGTTGGTCGAACACTCGAGGCTTCCGCTAAACCAAAAGGCCCAGACACAATCAAACATCAATGTGAAATGTGCGGAACAATAATGAAAGTTCCAAAACCAAAGAAGGCAAAATACACAATCGCCTGTCCACACTGTGAACACGCAGAATTCTTCCAATGAAGAAATACTCGTAACCATTTCAAAATCAGAACATTTCATTTTGGATAAGGAGTGATATTTTTGGAAATTATTAGCCTAGTTGCTGTGTTTTCATTATTATTTGTCGCACTAATTTTCAGCCCATTAGGTCTAGGGGGGGGCGTCTTATACGTCCCAATCATCTACTATCTATTGGGTTGGGATATACAAGATGCAGTTGTAGCATCACTCAGCTTAGTTTTCATGGTCGCTTTAGGGAGTAGTTTGGCACATTCAAAAGATGGCTATGCAGATAACACGGTAGCAAACACTGGGAGAATTACCGCAATTCCCGCCGCAATTCTTGGAACATATATTTCTGGATATTTCATACACAGTGTAGGCGAAATAGGAGTCAAAATATTAGCAGCTTTAATTCTAGCATTTGTCTTTGAAAGAACAATTCGTAGAATGATTTCAGGAGATGAGGCGAGGGAAGAAGAAATTTCAATTTCGACAAAAACCAACCAATATAGATTGGGAGCAGCTTTTGCTGGTACTTCAGCTGGAATGTTGGGAATTGGAGGAGGAGCAATTCTAGTAACCCTTAACCGTTCATTGTTGAAAATGGATGCAAACAAAGCAGCGGGCACTAGTTATTTGATCAGTGCCACAATCGTTCCAGTGGCCCTATTGAGCCATATTATTCTCGATAAAAACATAGGGCAAATGATTGAAACAATAGGTATTTTACCAATAATTATTATCCTGCCAATGGCGTTATTATCTGCATTTTTTGGAGCAAAATATGCAATAAAACACATTCCAAAATCTGCAGTAACAATAGTATTCCTT
>JABIGM010000037.1 GCA_018650165.1 Methanobacteriota archaeon | reverse complement strand
CAGAAGACCCTCAAATTTTGAGCAAAAATTCACAACGCCTCTAATGGGTTGCTACAGACAACCGACATATCATTTCCATGAAACCGCAAGGGTTCTATCAAACCCCTCAAGACATTATGGAGAAGTACAATGGGTGTTCAGTCCCCCAGTACACTCGCTACCCTTGCGTCACAGAATATGAGCTCTTACTTCACACGATGAAGGTTTATTTGGCGCTTCACTGAATCCAAATTTGCAAGGTTCCTTCATCGCTCTTTTTCCCCCTGCATCTTGGCTATTTATTGTTGCAATAGCATTGGTAATACTCGAAACGCGGTCTATTGCATACCATTCTTTGCGACCATTTTTGGTAATTCCATGAGTACGTGTCCCGAAAAATAGTTTTGCAAATAGTGACTCTACAGTAGCGATAAAAAATAATGATCTGCTAAATGGAATAGTCCAACCACGACTCCAACGGTACTCTAAGTTAAGAGATTCAGAAGTCAATTTCATCCCACCCTCAAAATTTGTAACAGAAATTTCTTCAATCACAATTTCATCGAACGTATACAATGATTGGACATAATCTGAAATTTGATTATTTGGTGCGATTAGAATACGCTTACCTTCCTTTGTAGCCCACATTATATCGGTAAATTTTCCGAACGGAGACGAAACCCAATCACCCACAACGATTCTGTCACCACTTTCAAAACCACAAGAAGTAATTCTTCCTTGGAATACATCCATCGAATCAATCGCCCTTTCTTTCCCCTTAAATGGAGTGATTTCACCGATCCATGTAAGTAGAATAATGAGGAATATTTGTATTACTAATCTTAAGATGTGCCAAACATCATCATAATGAGTGCCATTCAATGGAATATCATTGTACCACATATTGAAATTGGCCCAATATAGTACCACAAGCATCCATGCAATTCCTAGTGCTGCTAGAGATCTTGTTTTTGGAATAATAAGCATCAGGCCCAATCCGGCCTCAAATAATCCACTTAGTAAGACCCAAAACCGAGGCGAAGGTAGTATCTCCGGTACAATTGGTTCATACCAAGAAGGATGGATGAAGTGATCGATTCCTACAGAAATAAATGCTATACCTAGGCCAAATCCGAGCATAGCGCGTATTCCAGAACGGATTTTCACAATTCTCCGTAATCAACATCGGACATAAAGGAATGTTAAGCAGCACACTAGGGGCCGCTCATAAAAATAAAAAAAGCCCTTCCCAGAACCTAGGTTCTGAGAAGGGCAAAATCCCGCAAAACGAGTATCAGCAATTCAAAATCGCATCTTTTATTCAAAGATGCTCGATTCCAGTCTTGCTTACGTTAGCCTTCTTGATCTTGTCAGGAAGCCACGCTGGGCCGTTTGCTGGCTTTGGTACAGTGTCGATACGTCCGGTGAAGACGTGGACTCTCTTGGTTCCACGCTCACGTAGTCGTATATCTGTATGTCCGCGTGTAGCTGCTTTTAGTGCTGCTCCACGTGGTTGTCTGCTCGCAAAAACTTGGCTTGTGTCTTCTCCGTTCTTCATCAGAACGAAATATTTCTTTTCACCCATTGGTTATACCTCACCCAGGCTACGAACTCCTAAAGGTTATAATATTTCCCCCGTCAAACCGCTATACTGCGCTACATATTGGACGCAGTGAGTCGTTTCGAAGGCCATATTAGCGCAGTATAGCGAATCGAAACCCGCTCAAAACTCAGCGCCAGCAAGAGTTTTTGTGTCTGTAACTCCGGGGACTTGCCGAATAATATCAACAACCGTTTGAGCTATTATTCCAAGGGTCTTAGCTTCTAATTTCACGATAATATCATAATCACCGAAAAGCAAGGTTGTATCGACAACATTCTCAATATCTTTGATTACCTCGAACGCTTCAAATTCATCACCAGGCGAAACATTCACGAGCACGTATCCAACAGCCATGCTTCACCCAGTCGACCAAACATGATGAAGTCTGTGTTATCGTAGATCTTCTAGACTATTGCGATATTGTTCCCATTGGGCTTCTTCCCATTCATCAGGAATTGGACCATCGAGCCAATTCAAAAATTCCTCTAGAGTCCAACCCTCTGGGATTCTACTATCGGTTTCTGGAATGGCTTGATCTAAGTGCCAAGTTTCGGCATTTTCGTTAGTACTGCCTCGCGCGCGCACGCGCAAGGTAACTAATATCGAAACAAGAAGTAGTGAAATTACGCCGCCGATAAGTACAGTATTATACGACCCAGTAACCTCTTTACTATCAGTTCCGATACTCTCGCACTCAGCTTCACATTCAGATTTCTGTTCAATGATAATATCCGATGAATAATTCACCATATTCCCACTCCAATCAACACATGAAATCTCAAGTGAAATATTGTCATTAATTTCCGCTGGCACTAGCCAAGAACTAGTCCAAATTCCTGAGCCATCAAAATCGGCAACAATACTATCGGGCCGAGAGAACATCTCTGTGCCATTCTTAGAATAAGCAACAGAGCATGTAGCATCAATACCATCTGCATCTTCCATCTCAACTAATATTTCTAGAAGAGACGCATGTGAAATATTAGCGGCATGAGTTACTTCAATCACAGGAGGTGAATGCATAAACTCGAAATGAAGGTAAGAAACCGACCCGATTTCATCTATATCAACAACTCTGATTCCTAGTGCACCTTCGCCTGGGACAAAGGACGAATCTAGTTGTATCCGGAAATGAATAGCATCACTTTGCCCTGCAATATCGATTCCACAAGAAGTCGCAGATTGCGATGGTGCGGACACAACCCACCCATGCTGCTCAATATTTGCAGTAACGCTAGATAACGGCCGAGAAGAATAAATTCGTACAACGGCATCTGCGGATTGACCAAACATCAATTGTTCAACCTCGGCACCTTCTTGGCACAAAGTTATCGAAAGAATTGATGGGGGGCTTAGCAGGATAGGAGTTTCGAGGTGCGATGTATTACTAGCACCATTTGCCCCTGTAACAGTGACATCAATCACCAAATTATCGCTCTCTAAACTTTCAGATGTTAATAGTGGGATAACGGCAACTCCAGACTCAAAACTTAGAGGGAATGTATACGCACTTTGGCCAGGCCATTTGATTGTAATATCACCATATACTCCCTCAACGGGGTCATCGACATCTGTAATTGTGACCTTCAGTGATTCATCACCGCCTGCAAGTATATTTTCAGCATAATCCCCTTCACTATTAATCAGTGTCAAATTAATAATCGGTGCTTGATCGGCTACCTGAACGGTTCTGCGAGTGAGGAAATCTCCAGAATCGGTTCTAAGTTCGAGTGTGAATGGGTCTAGAGTCGTGGCTGAGGGAATTGTAAATGATGCAATGTAACAATGGTGGTCAGAACTGCTACCTGAGCGATGTGACAGGCCATCTATTTGGCCACGGCTTGAGATGAATTGCGGGGTTTGATTTACAGGGTTATGATCAGGGTCGAGTACACAAGATTTCAAAGTTAAAACATGTCCACGTTTTACGCCAATTGAAGGGTTAGAAGTGAGTACTGACGCACCACCCCATTCTGTGTCATCAACTCCTGAAATATGAATTCCAAACCAAAACGCGGGGGCATCTGTAATTTGTGCAATCGCCATAGAACTTGCAGTTGAACTTAGATTTGCCTCATCTCTAGAGATGACAGTCAAATCTAACATCCCCAGCGGGATGTCCGACGGTAAATCAATCGAAGCCCACCAAATATAACCTCCCTGGCTACTTGTATTCAGCCAGACCCACTCTGTACTATTATTGCCTGAAGTTATTCGCCACGCTATATCAACGGACTCAACAAAACTATCATCGACAGATTGTACGCTACATACGAATCTATCACCTCTGCTATATTGGCTAGAATCACAATAAACATCTTCGATTACAGGTGCAGTATTCACCCAGAGTACGAAATCAAATTGATTATTTTCGATATTCCGTTCAGGATGTAAAGGCGATGTGGCATCCCATTTAATCACTAGATTATTCCATCCTGCACGTGATGTATTTACTTGCAAAGTCAAAATTTGCCGGCTACCATTCATCGAACCGTTTGGTATAACCATCGAATGGTTAGCAAGTACAATACTTCCTAATTTATCCAATACTTTCAATGTACCTTGTCCTTCGCCTGGACCTAGATTTTGGATTGCAATTTTTATCTCAAAGGTTTGATTTATTGAAACGTTTTCAACAATTTGAACATCAATGATTTCCACATCATGTACAATATCTGCATATGGACTCATCTTTGGGTCACCAACTACAACTCCCATCCAACTAGTCATTGTATTCGCTGCTGCATAAGATTCGGCCAAATTATATCCACTAGAGTATGAAGAAAGAAGGACACTAGGCGAAGCCACAGCTGTGAGGTACGGCTCGTAGACATAACCTTTGATTCCACTAGCACCGTCCTCAAGAATATCGGCAACAAGGGATTGGCCGTATGAAGTGCCCCAATTGAATGAACGAGCACCTGTGCTTACTGCAGTTTCAACAATCGACCCATTTACCCACTCCATATGGGGCCTGATTACACGTAGTACCGTCGAATCAACAAATAGTGAACCATCGGTTGAAGTGGGAACAATATCTAATGAAATTTTTATTCGAAACGAAGTTGCATCCTGATGCGGCCTAAATCTCATCGTTCTGGAATTCCAAGAAGTTGTAAAAGCCTGATTAGAGGATTGGTTAGTGTTTAGCAATGAACCATTCGCATCCAAAGAATCAACTTCAATATTGTATTCTCCATATACATCTCCAGTTCTCTTACCATAGCCATAAATGACCCATGCGTGATTTGTAAAATTGGTTGGAATATCGTGAACTGTTTCGAGATAAGCAACACCTTGACCATTGCCAGAATACGCTGAACAATTAGTCACAATATCTCTATTCAATGCAGTTACAGAGCCGTTACTTAGTGCAGTATCCCAGATCATGAGATTGTCAATCATTCCTTCGAAGTATGAATTTCCGGCTCTATTAACTCCTAATTTGTATAGGTCAAAATTGTTCATCGAACCATTTGAGTAAGTATTAGAATTTACCAATACTCCATCAAGATATTGCCTTGCTTCTCCGTCCTCGAATACTGTAACCAAATGGGACCAATGTTGTGCAACAACGTCTCCAAATACATTCGTTTGATTATTATGTAAATTCCATTTACTATTCGAAATCATGTGCTGGAATGATTGTGAAGAGGCTGCAACATCATCTATTGCAAACGTGGAAGCATAGGTTGTTTGGTTTGAGTAATTAGCCCAAACCCATTGACTCACGGTGAAATTTCCTAGCCAATCATCAACATCAACCTTAGAATAGTCATTAGAACCGTCATACCACAAGCAATCCCCATCAACACAATTTTTCCAATTGCTTGAATTCATTCCATACAAAGTGAAATTAGAATCATTAGAAACTTCATCACTAGTTTGATTCCCGGAACCTTCTTCGAAATTCCAGTGATGAATTAGACTCTCTGATTGGGGGATATAATCACCTGCAACGAAAAAGGCCGAAGATGGAATATGTGCTTTGCTCACATTAGGCCCTTGCCAAGAAAATAACAAACCGTGAGGGCCCCCGCCTTGGAAAAACTCGATTCTGAAATCATGAAACCCTGCTGACAGATTGAGGGTAGTGGAGTTTTCTCTCATTCCATGCATCCCGTGGTTTTGTACTGCGCTTTCTCCATCAATCCAAAGTTCGGAGCCATCATCAGAATTGATAAACAAAGTCCAGTTTCCAGTTTCTGGGATTTCGATAAGCCCACTAAATCTTGCACCCCAGTTGTGTTTGAATCGGTCGTCTAACCCCGGGTAGGGATTATTTGATGAAGAATATGCAATACTAGAATCAATACGAATGTGGTCTGGAGTTCTATCTATCAAATCAGGCATTGTTGCTGAATTGAAACTAAGCCCCTCATTATCAAAATATTCTGCATACACTCCCGGAAGCATATCGCCAGATTCTTGGATACATTCCGTGGAAATTTGAGCTTCTACAGAACCTGCTCCGCCTTGCTTAGTACCAGTTTGAAACTCCCAATGAAATTCATCACCATTCGAAACATTAGGCGATGAAGCATTCCAATAGCGAGAACCACTAGACCAAGAAGCATCCGTGGTATCAAATCCGCCATTAGCGAGATAGTTTTTATTCCAATTTCCATCATTGCTACCCCATGATGCATATCCAATTACATTGCTGATATTGGTAATGAATTCAGTCTCTTCATTAAAAACGACGGGGAGGCCCATGGTACCATTTAGTGTGCTGTTTGCAACATATAAATCATCATTCCAGAACTTGTACCCTGAACCATTTCTGTTTGTTGCCAAATCAAGAACATGAGTGCCCCTTGAACCATAGGAATTGTTCGCCTTTTCAATAAGTTCAAGCGCGGTATCTACAGTGTATCCAGTCAGTCTAGTAACTAGGAAAAATCCATATTCGTCACGTGTGAATTCTTTCATTGCCTTACCAGCCAAAGGGCCATAGCCATGATTGCTCCACCAGTTAGAACCAATATCAGCATCAAAAGTACCTCCTGTTAGAGCAATTTCTTGATCGAAAGCAGCCTTGTCGTTACCTCCATTTATTCTTAGAGGTACACCTTTAGTAGTTACAAGATAATTAATATCGGTACCATTGTAAGAAGATAGCATTGTTCTGAAAGGCTCAAGGAAATAAGTATTGAACTGGTCTCTGTTAATTGTTTCAGCAGTAGGTGTGGACTCATTATCGAACACAAAAATTCTGTCTGTGGAAATATTCCTGGCGGATACAAACGCCCAGCCAATCGTTCGGCTTGCTTCAGATTGATTATTAATTAGAACAACGACATCACTGTAATCAAGTGCTGTTGAGATATTGAACCCACCAGGGACTGCTGTTGTACGAAACGGAGATTCGTTCCAAACATCATTTGGTGTACTAAAACCTTCAAATGAAGGCCCAGCAACTAAATCTAATTTGACTTGATTATTTGGAATTTGAATCCCCCCTAGCAAGAATAGCGCAACTAAAAATAGCGCTTGTCGAGCAGAGGACATAGTACATTGGGCGGGATTATTACACTAAGTCACTTCGCTTGACTGACCTCGGGGAAAAAAGCGAATTTTGCTGTTTTCGTCAATGTGTATATGAAGGTCGGCCCCCCCTCGTCCAAACCATGGTCGAATTGTATATGGCGCGAACCTGCCGATGGGGTGTACTTCGGGTGATAGGAGGGGAACTCCATTTACAAGAGGGCGACCTCTTAGTAACCCCTGCGAATAACCGCCTTTCGGGGCGCGAAGGCCTCGATGCACAAATTCACAATGCTGCTGGCGAAGAATTACGAGAATTCTGTCGTGAAGTCAGTGTAGAGCAAAGGAAATTCAATCTTCCACCTTGTCCGGTTACAACTAATGTATTGAGCAAACCTTACAATTTAGAGAATCGGTATAAGCACATTATACATGTTGTAAGTCCAGATTGTCGTAGGCCAAATCAAGATGAAGCACGTAGACAACTCCTTCCTGAAACATATGCAAATCTATTTGCGGCCATCAAAGAAATGAAAGATGTGAAAACAGTGATTGCACCTCCTTTATCCATGGGCGTCTTTGCATACCCTCACCGTGAAGGTGCACGTTTGTCCCTTGAGTGTATTTTAGGAGTTCTTGATGGAGAAGAAGACCCTGGAATCAAAGAATACAATATGATTGTGAAGCAAAGGAATTTCATCAACAATATGAGAACAGTTTACAGGGAGTCTGAAGATCAACTCCCTGGAATTGATACAACAATGGAATGAGGTTTGGCATATGGTCGATCTGCCAAAATTGGTGGCTTCAGCTATTGACAATGAGCGTTCAGGATTTTCTGCCGCAGTAATACTATCCAACAATTCTAGAATAGTCCGACAAGTGAGAGAAGTATTGCCCTCTAAATTGAGAGTAGTTGCCCTAACTTCTTCTGCAAAAGTATCTGAAAACCTGAAAGGGACTGGAATTGAAGTCGAAACTCTTGAAGATTCATTATCCGCCCAAGGACTATCTGTACTCAATAGCCTTCACGACATTATTCTGCAAGGATTAGGAGAAGGCAAATTCAAATCGAACGATCGGATTCTTGCAATCCTTGGGGAGCCTATGAACGGAGTCATTGTTATTGAAACAAATAATTTGACTTCAAATCGTCTTGCAATTATTGCACAAGAGCATGATATCGATATTGAAATCCTTGCACGATTAATGGAATTAGCACGCCAAATTGGAGGGCGGGGGCGCGAAGGCCATGCCGTTGGTGCATTATTTGCAATAGGTTCTGTTCCCAAACTACGCCGATATACAACCGCTTTAGTTTTGAATCCATTCAAAGGCCACTCTGATTCTAAAAAGAGCGTATTAGAATCTAATAATCACGAAACTCTTGCGGAATTTGCTTGGTTGGACGGAGCGATATTATTCAACTCTAAAGGCATCGCAAGTGATGCTGGTCGATATGTGCAAGTCCCCTCAGGAATCAGTCCAAAATCAGGGGAGGGAGGCAGACACCTCGCAGCCCGTGCTATTAGCCAGTTGGCTGACTCCGTTGCAATTTGTGTTTCTTCAAGCGGAATAATCACAGTGTACTCCAAGGGCCGTGACAGATACAGGGTCAGGCTCTCTTAATCGCTTCAATCATTGTAATTTCACCACAAGCCACCATTCTTGCTAGTTCGGTTGAGATGGTCAAGTAACCTTCACTATGAATTCGAGATTGTCGTTGGATTTCTCTCAAATCTCCATCGGTAGGGTTGAGTTTTCTAATTTGGTAAATTTTTGTACCGCTCATCAAAGCGATACGGGTTGCTGCATGCATGTGAGCTTTGGAGCGAGAGCCCGAACTTGTTCGAAATTCACTAACTTGTAATGTCTCAATACCACTCAGTACTAATTGATTGATTATTCGATCTCTAATCAGTGGAGCGCCATCTCCAACTTTGACGCTCATTTTCTTGTGCCTAACCGCTGAAGATAATGCAATGACATGGTCTGTAACACTCTCTATTTCCTCTAGTTGCGCACTTCCAACCACTACGCCATCGGCAAGCCAAGCAAGCCCAGGGCGAGGTCCAGGGTCAATCCCGAATACTAGTTGCACCGCAGTATCTAATCCACGAGATGCTTGAATCGCTCTTTCAACAGCGAGCTCAAGATTCTCTTCCATAGCGGGAATTTCTCCTCCTTTTACTTCTTCAGGCGATGTGAGTAAAACACCGTCCCATGTATCTTCAGAAGAAAGCATAACAAATTTGCATTTGCGCCGTTTCAATTCGCGCATTAAATGGAAAGATAGGCGGAAATCCGCGGTCCTAACTGCGATTCGGCGCACATGCCGCCCTAGGCCTAATCACGCTTCAACCTGACGCGTAATCAGCGATATCATCAAAAGCACTTGACAACGATTCACTATTGTGTCAAGCCAATATGAAAGAGAACTCCGTGCTGTTTTAGCTGGAGTTCCTAAAGGAGTGGATGCCGTAACTAGATCTTGTGACCCTATTGCTAAAGCAAGAGCACAACAAGTTCTCGAACGCCCATTTTTGGTAGTTAGGGCAGCAGGTTCTGGGATGGAGGGAAGTGGAGATTTGTTGGCACTTCGAGGGGATTTATGTTTTCCAATTGAAGTAAAGTCTTCTAAAAAGCCGAAACTGTACCTCTCTGGACGTACATGGGATCAATATCTAGCGATGATTCATGAGGGTAAGAGATGTGATTTAATGCCTTTATATGCATACAGACTCAAGGGAGTCAGAGGTGATTCCTGGCGAATATTCCGTGTCGATGTTGGCCGCTTAAGTGGGCGCCTAGGAATGCTAACTCGAAGGATTCCAGCCTTACCACTTACCCGAAATGGTAAGCCATTTCTCGATTGGGAGCAGGGGATGCCACTCCACTTATTCGTATCTTTGGTCTGTAGAAAATCTACAAATGAAACACTTGAATCACTAGATAAACGAATTAGCAAAATTGACGTTAGCGAAGATGTAACTGAAAACGAGTCCTCACAAATGCGAATAACAGATATTATCCAATAATATAAGGGCCGACGATAATTACTCCAAGAGCAAAAAATAGTATGAGAGAAGATATCGAAGAAGCCTTTCTAGTCACGTGCTCAACCCAAAGCGGATGTAAATTATACAGCCCTGTTTTCTTTCCCAATTTTCGAATTCCAGACATAGTTCCATGAACCACATCTCGGAACAAATGTCCGCCATCAAAAGGAACGAGTGGGAATAAATTAGTAAATCCAAGCAGAATATTTACCCAAATTAGCCAGAACATTAGATTGACTAAAAATAGCAATCCATCTAATCCAACCAAAGAAGCAAGCCAACCATCTCCTGCAGCAAGCATATCTTCTTGCGCAGAATGTATTGCTACACCTTGGTTCTCAAATGGAGTGATTAAGATAGTTCCAACATTTGCTACGAACCCGATTAAATATCCAAGAGGACTTGCTTCAAAATCAGGATGAGCCCAGCCTGATAATCGGTCAACGCCCGCGGTCCCATCATCTAGATTTTGAACCCCGAGAAAGGCATCTCCTTTCTCAATACCTAATGCAGCAAGAGTTTCATTATCATAACCAGACTCTAAAAAGTAGGTATGCTTGTCAGTCATCTTCACCGTCAAGTTCTCTTGGATTCCACTTTCAAACCTGATTACTTCAATCGATACATTTTGCCCTGCAGAAATGTCATCCATAACTTTCACAAAATCTTCAGTATCAATAATTTCGCTATTATTTATTGCAATAATTGTATCCCATGCTTGTAATCCGGATTCGTCTGCCGCAGAATCTTTGATGATTTGACTTGAATGAACTCCAGAATCTGCTGCCACAAATTGACCAGCAACCTGTCCCAATACAATCATCAAAAAGAAGGCTGCAAATAAGTTAGTAGCTGGACCGGCTGCAAACATTCGTTGGCGCTCCCTCCGTGGAGAATTACTGATTTCAGAATATTCCGGTTCAGCAAACGCTCCCGCTGGGACTGGACCAATCATCAGGAGGCCAAAGTTACGAATTCTCATACCATGCGCTCTAGCTTGGATCCCATGTCCAAATTCATGAATTACCAGGCATATAACTAGGGATAACACACCCCATCCAAGTGGAATCATCGGGCTAATTCCCGGAATTGCAACCAACTCTGAAGGGGGCGGAGGGTCTGGATTAAGACCGACCATAAACGATGAAATGATAATTCCAATCAATGATAACGCCACAAAGAACATTACGAACCAGCAAACCCAAAGGGAAACTTCACCATAGGCTCTCCAAAACCGTCTTGGCTTCGAAATTTTGTCTAATATCTTCTTGCCCTTTGGTGTCCGTAGCATTAGTACGAGGCCAAATAATACCCGGGATGCATTCCATTCGTCTAATTTACCACTATTTTCCCAATACCTGAGAAGAATATACCATGCTATGGCTAGAAACAGGAAGAGGGTCCAATCTGCCTCAATAGCAAGAAAGCCGCTTCCCATGTACTGGCGGAGACACGATTACACTTCAACCTCATGTCGTGCAGTTCTTGAGGTACCTCTGCTTGGCACTGCTATGGACGACACTAATCGCGAAGTCCGCGTTTGGATAGAGGGGGCGTTTGGAGAGGCCCCAACCGACCTTTCAATATGGGCCGATGAAGATGAAATCGTCCAAGTCCTCATCCGTCTTTCAGATAAGGTTGTAGTTTCTGATTTGTCATGGGAAGAAGGGCTGATTGTTGAGGAATCATCTCTAGTAATAAATCTTGTAAACTGGCAACCTGGTTCAATTCAAACCCGAAGAATGCCTGACGGGCTAGTGCGGTTTAGACACCGCTCAAACGAAATAATGCTGGCTGCAAGGGTAAGGGCTGCAGAATGGGCTGGGGCGTTATTGGAAGAATGGCTAATGGATATGCGAGGCGATGCAAACAAGCCAAGGGGTAGGCAGCGCCGAATTTCTGATTTGATGCGAAAGCGAGATATGGTTTCCAGAATACTCGACCAAGCTAATCTTACATCAATCAGAGATGAAATGACCACTACTGAAAACCGCTTAACAAGTGCCGATGACCGTTTATCTGGTAAACGAGTATGATTATTCTTCTTCGCGCAAATCTGGTTCACTTGGTGAATATATTTTAGCGATTGCATTTTCACGTTCTGCTTCGATCATTTCTGGCGAATTGCGTAATAGTTTGTTGATTACTGGTTGAATTAGCATTGGGATGAGAAGCACCACTCCAATCACTGCAATAAGATAAACAAAAGATAATCCTGGAACTTGACTAACGCCGGGAGAATCTCCTCCACTGACCATCAATTTCACAGTTCCTAGCCAAGGAATTTCTGCCCCAGATATACCGATTACCCAGTCATCTTGAACCGGTTTTATCATGCCGCTATGAATCGATGTAAGACCTTGGGCGAATTCAAACACTCCTTGGTCATCATTGCAATTGTTGTTATCGCCAAGCGTGATGAAACCTGGATTGGCAGGAGTATAATTTTCAACACTAAACCAAACCGAGCCATGTTGGGCAGCAACTCCACTGCAGGGATATTTACCTAAAGTTTCACCATCAAAAACCAAATTGATTTTTTCTACATTTAATTGATCAGAACCAGGAACAGACCAAGAAATCACGCAAACATCATTCCAAAATATACCGCCTTCAGAACATTCGCCTTGCTCATTTGGTGCAAGACTTTCTCCAACATTTATTTTGAATAGTGCGCGATGAATGATAGGAGTACTTTCACTTTCTCCATTTCTTTTGTAGATAATGACGTCTCCTTCCATACCTAATGATTCATATCCATAATTTACAGAATTAGAATCAGTAGCCTCTGCAAAGGTAATGATGTTTTTCTTATCGGGTGAGTGAACAAGAACTAGATCACCCGCATCGATAGTGCCGACTTCACCATCGGAGTCATGTTGCATTGAGTTTGATTCTACTACGACCAAAGGGGGCATTGAGCCTGTGTGTGCCCACATTGCTAGAACTAAGAGAGAAATCATACCTGCTGCTAGAGCAATCTCGCGAAGGAGTGTGCGCAACGGATCGGATTCGCCCATCTGTACGACCCAGTAGTCAGCGCTTCTTCAATCCCTTCTCTTGAAGGAAGGAATTCCACGACTCTTCGTAGCGTCCACCTAGTATGCGGGCCGCTTCATCGCCGTTTGCTTTTTGTTTGCGAAGTTCAGAAGTAGATTTCAATGACATTATTGCTCCTAGTGATTTTGCTCGTGCATTGAGATTGAGAAATGCTGGTGCTGAAACGGCTAAACCAATGACTCCAATCACAATCAATACAATTGAAGCAGGCGTGTATTCTTGGAAATCAGATTTGTCTTGTAAAAACATTAATTGCATTGCAGACATCACTGTTAGCGATGAAGATACAAATGTTGCAATGCCTGAAATTTTAAGTTGGTTTCCATGTTGATTATCCCACCAGCCCATGCGTCTCACTCAGTTAGCGAATACCGGCCTTGTTATTCGATGTTTGCTTTTTTAAAAGTGACTTAACGGAGCATGGTTCAAATGTAAAGAACTCACGTGGGCCAAAGGCCCATAGTGGCCCGAGGTGACCAAGACATGCGAAAGTCTCTATTTTTAAGCGCAATATTCGTGCTATCAATGATGTCTCCAATGGCCTTGGCAGACGTTACTGAAACTCAATTTCAAGACGGTTCAACGTCCTATACCCATACATTTTCGGGTACAGGCAATGGGTTCGCTGGTAACTTATCATTCCCCTATGGTGCAGAAGTGTCCTCAGCAACATTCGATATCGCAGGAAAGCCCTCATCTACAACCTGGGGTAACCTAACAAATGATTCAGACTTTGGTGGAACTGGAAGTGGCACATGGCAAGGACTCCCTCCGGGATTTGCTTATGGAAATAGAAATAATCTAGAGGTTGGTAATAATCAAGTTAAGTTACTTGGCAACCCTACTAACAATGTAAACGGATTAGATCGCTCGGCTGATGGAACATCAACCGGTGTAATCAATAATACTGGCGGGTTTGCTGCAAATGGAGATTTAGGATTTATTGGTGCTACAAGCAAATTAAGCCCTGTGAGCCTAGGCACCTCATCATCGGGTAACTCAAACTACAGAGGATTTGTTATCATTCATGGTGACGAATACCATTCTGCGACTTACACAGGGTCTTCATTGTATACGACCCCTGTAATGAAGCGTTACAATATGTCTACTGGTAGCTATATCGGTAATTCAGTTGTAAGTTCAGGTTCCTGTTCTTATACGCAACCACTTTACAGCACATATGATGCTACAAGTGATGGCAATGGCAATGTTTGGACCGTATCATACAGTTATCGAATTCTAGTAAAGTGGACAATTTCATCTTCAGGTTCTTGGACCTGTCAAAATACATATGCATACACTGGCAATTACTATCCAGTGGGGGTAGATATCGATGAGGACACCGGTCGTATGTTCTTACTGATGTTTGAATCTTCACACCCTAACTACAACAGGTATCTGTACGAAGTTAATCCATCCAATCCAACTTCAATAAATGGTAGTTGGCTGTTGGGCTCCGAAGAGCAATTAGGTGATGTAAATACGCAAGCGAGCGGCCTAATCGTAGATCTCCCCAAGATTACAACAAACGAGTATTACAGCTCTAGAGGATATCACAACTATTTCACGATGGATGGTTTCTTTGTCGAGAGAACAGGTAAGGTGGAACTCAATGGCGGTGGGCATTATGGAATGGATCAACTGGGCGACAATACATTCGGTTTCCATTGCCATTTCTATCAGTATTGTTCTTCATTACAGTTAAACAAAATTCAACGGGAAGGTATCGGAGCAATTTATGATTACAGAACTCCAACTTCAACATCTTCTGTTGTAACAAGTACAACCACTTCATTAACAAAACAAGTTACCGAAATCACAGTATCGGCTCTTGTTGGATATGTTCCTGCTAATACAAGTCTCGAATTAGAAGTTTCAAATGATGGTGGAACGACATGGCTAAGTGGTATTTTCGATCAAAAATTAACATTTATCAATCCGGGGTCTAGTATTGTTTGGAAAGTATATCTCAACGGAACATCTACCGAAACTCCGGTTTTGGATTTCGTTTCATTAACCTATTCTACAAGTTTCCAAACTAGTGGATATTTCCAGATACGTTCTAATTATTATTCAGGAAACGCCCCTGTTGCGATTACAGCATGGTGGAATGCATCAACCCCTGCAGGTACAGGTTTGCAAGTTGAATTCCAAGATACTTCAACAAAGATTTTCCAATACAGTGGCGATTCTAAGACTGTAACAATGACTAGTGGATACATCTACATTTATGTCCGATTCACATCAACTGGTTCAGCAACTCCAACTTTAGATGATTTGAATATAGCCCTGCATTCGAATGCACCTGAACAAGTCGGTATCGATGTAGGAGGAGATGGAAGTAATGAATGGGTTAGCCAAGGTGTTCTTCTTGGAACAACAACCCGTGGTGGCTCAGTCTTCGTAAAAGCATTCAATGATTTAATTCCGGATTCCGGCGCTGGAATAGTGACTATCCCAATTGAAATTAATTCACAAAGTTCAGGAATCGTAGTATTAGAGAGATTCAGCGTGACTTATTCAATCAATACTGTCAATTTAGACATCTCAATACCTGAAGGTGAAATTCTTCATGAAAGAAACGAGCCTTATGAGGTTGTCACAAGACATATCGTAGGGGATGGAACAAATAATTACATCCAATCTGCTAGCTTGTCATTCATGGCATCACCTTCCTCTAGTGCTCCAACATTGGAATGGCAAGATGGGGATATATTCCCATCACCAAACGACCCTGACGACTGGGTCGACATCGATTCTTCGTCATGGTCCAGTTTGAGCAATGGAATTTTGGAGATTCATTGGCTATTCCACATTACTTCGAATTTCCCAGACCAAAACAATGTCCGGTTCTCGACTAATTGCCTAGACACTTCTGGTACCAATGGCTTCCAACCATCGCCTCTAGCGAGTGTAAATGGTCTTCGTGTGAACAATTCATTCGGACTTGGTTGGCTAAACATCAGAGATAATGACGGAGAATCGACTTCTACTGATGTTGAAGATGGAAGTTGGGTTGCTGCTGGCGAAACACTTCACTTCCAAGGAGCAATGTGGTTTGCAGATTCGACCGATGCGCCGAAAGATAGTGCATTCGATGTCAGAATCTCACAAAATGGATTTGTAAATGCTAATTGGAGAGATACTTCAAACATTAACGGTTCATTCTTTATCTCAATCGTAATGCCTGATATCGATGTGGAAAGCGGGCTTTCATATGAAATTCAAACCTACAATGAAAGAGATGCAACTATGGTTCTCGCATCTAATTCAGACTGGTTTAGAACCTACAAGGTCGATGCAACACCACCCGAAGCACTTGAGACCTACCCGCTTGATGATGCATACGAAGCAGCTGATGAATCACAGAAGATTAGCGTGAAGGTTGCAGATGCAGTCGGCGACCCGACGGAATTGAAATTATTTTACTGGGTTGAAGCAGACCATGATATAAACCGTAATGGTGAAGCTGATGCTAGCGAATATGCAACCAAGATTGTAGTTAATGAAACAGAAGCAGATACCAAGACTTTCACCACTACAATCGACCATTCGCGTAATCCAAACATGGGCCGTGTCTCATATTATTGGGATGGTGGCGATCGTGCGGGCAATCCGCTCCACCACACCACAATTATCGACGAAGAGTCTTATTCATGGGAAACAGGACCAGGGTTTGATACAGACGATGCTACTTTCAGAAGCCGAAAGGACTCGTCTGCAATTTTCACAGGTTTGGAATGGTTCGGCCACAATGATGGCGCACCAGTATTTGCAGGGACAGAACAAACAATTTCAATTGGTTTAATTGATGCTAACACTGCAATAGACTTCGAGTACATCGATTTGGTCTTTGACTTCGAAGGTCCTGACAGTGAAGTAGACCAACAAATAATCTCTTACTATGGTGTAAATGATATATTTGCAAGTAATTCTGATGTTATTGACCTAGCAACTAGTTCTAGTATGATTCAGACTACGAATGATTCAGGAATGCCCTGGATTTTAATTGACTACCAATTCACAATTAGTTGGGATTGGCCAGATGAAGACATCTCTGATCTGTCTTTAGTTTACAAGGAAAGAGGGGAAGAATATCCAACTCGCCATATCATAGCGGAACACACATTTGTTGTCGAAAATGATCTAGTTCTCGACGCAGGGTCTTTCCAAGTTAATGATATCAGTGAACCAAGAACTGGTATTGTTGCTGACGGTAGCAGAGTTAGAAATGATGACAGGCTTGAATTTACAGGTAAAGTTGTATACGAAGGAAGCAATGTCCCTGCACCTAAAGACGCAGCTATTGTAATCGAAGTATTTGATGGCGAGAGTATTTGGTCTGATGGTTCACTTGGAGACGATGGTAGTTATTCAGTCGAGGTACCACTATCACACGCACAAACCCTCCAATCATCACCTACACGAACATGTCTAATCTCAATTGACGGTATTCCGGGCAAGGGTGAAGATATGACTGGACAAACGGTTTCTACAACTCTAAGAGTTGTTGTGGATGATACCGCTCCTCGTGTTGTAAGTAGAACTGCACCTCTCAACACCATCGATATATCGGCTTTGACCGACCTAACAAATGTTCCAGTAGAATTCCATGGAACAGAAGATGCAGATATGACTGGCTCAGAACAAATTGTTCATTGGGTCATGCGAGATTCAAGTCGTACTCTAACTATGGGGGCTGGTAAGGCCAAACTCGGAATGCAGCAAGAAGGACAGAGTGTAATCTGGACTGGAACCGTTGATTTGACCGATGGAGGAATTATCAATTTACGAGAAGGCGACTGGGTAGGATTCTACCTAACTGGATATGATTCGGCAGGAAATGAATTCCCAGTGGTATCTAACTCGGAAGCAAGCCCAATAGCAGAAGTTGCAGCAGACGACACTGATTTCGAGCGGCAATGGGTTAGATTGGGCGCAATTGGCCCACAACTGAAGATAAGTTCAATTTCAGTTTCTGATGACCACGTTGCACCAGGCCAAGAAATTGAAATCACCGCAGATATTCAAAACGTTGGCGGTGAAACAAATTCTTACTTCACGGTCTCTTTCTACGCTGGGGATTCAATTACTCCATTTGATACAGCTACCTTGAATAAAATCGGTGCAGGCGAATTGATTCCAGTTTCAACAACCTGGAGTGCGGAAGAAGGCGTTGACCGAATCAGAGTAGTCGTTGACCCTGATGATGTTATCATTGAAGTAAACGATGAAGATAATTCAGCTGAACATAAGATCGAGATCGTTTATGTTTCATACATGGGATGGTTTGATTCCATACGTGAACAACCGCTAATTTGGTTATTTTCGATTCTATCTGTGATAGTATTGGTGGGGATTGGAATTACTGCTAATCGCACCGCTATAACACATTCTGAAGGCTCTCTTTATGATGATGAATGGGAAGAAGAGGATGACGATGAAGACTGGGATGAAGACGACGACGATGATGATTATGACGATGATGACTGATAGTCGTCAGAATCGTTGCCCTCTTGAACCAGTGACATAGCCCAATCGACATGGCCGAAGGCGTCTTCTCCAAACTCGACGAGGGTTTACAGAAGGCTCTGGATGAACGAAAGTGGATACCAACGCCCGTTCAAGAAGTAACTCAGGACGAAATTGCTTCAGGGCATGACCGATTGATTGTAGCCCCTACTGGTTCTGGAAAAACAATGGCAGCAATGCTTCCATTGCTCGACCGTTGTTTGCGCCAAAAATGGGATGGAATGTCAATTCTCTACATTACCCCACTCCGCGCTTTAAACCGTGATGTAGACCGAAGGTTGGATGAAATTACTTCCGCAGTAGGGCTTACTTTAGGTCTACGGCATGGAGACACGCCCCAATCTGAAAGAAACAAACATGTTCGCAAGCCCCCAAACGTGATGATAACAACGCCTGAAACATTCCAGTTAATGTTCACAGGTTCTAGATTACGTGAACTATTACGTACAGTGAAAGCAGTCGTAATCGATGAAGTTCATGAAATGGCAGGTGGTGAAAGAGGTTGGCAATTGGCATTAGGACTGTCAAGGCTCGAGGCGTTTAAGGGATCCAAAATCCAAAAAATCGGCCTATCTGCAACTGTTGGGAATCCCGAACAAGTTGCTACGTGGCTTTCTGATGAAGCAGAAGCTATCAAAGCAGTTGCACCACGCTCTACTGAATTATCTGTAGATGCTATTATTCAATT
Organism: Methanobacteriota archaeon; assembly: GCA_018650165.1. Taxonomy (GTDB): domain Archaea; phylum Thermoplasmatota; class Poseidoniia; order Poseidoniales; family Poseidoniaceae; genus MGIIa-K1. Next base: position 43,392 of record JABIGM010000037.1, on the reverse strand, counting down.
ACCTGAGGATGAAATAGGGTCGCTCGAATTGGCAATTTCACCAAGAGCGCATGCCACATTACGCGGATTAGCAGATCTCATTTCAAAAAAGCACCCATGTCTAGTTTTCGTAAATTCTAGAAACAGTGCTGAAACAGTGTCCCAACGCCTCCAAGCAATCGCCCCTGATTTGAACATTGGAGTACACCATGGGTCACTCGCAAGAGAAACTAGAACGCAGATGGAAGATGATTTACGAAATGGTAACATCGAAGGATTGGTATGTACTTCGAGTCTTGAATTAGGAATAGATGTAGGTAGTGTAAACCATATTGTTCAAATCCGCTCTCCGCGTTCTGTCGACCGGATGCTCCAGAGAGTTGGAAGAGCAGACCATCGGTTAGGCGGTATTGGAAGTGGCCATTTACTCGGCTGGGAAAGTGACGATTTGATTGAGGCTGCAGTAATTGCTCGTAAAGCAATTTCAGGAGAGATTGAGCCGGTAGAATGGAGAGAACAGCCACTATTAGTTGCCGCAAATCAAATTGTAATGATGGTTCACAGCCACGGAGCATTACCAATTGATGCAGTCACAGAAGTGATTTCAAATTCGGGTCAATTTTCAGGATGGCGTCGAGAAGATACCATTGGAATTGGCAAAATACTTGCTGATGGATGGGTTATTCGCTGTGTAGATGACCCTCAATCAGTACCGTGGTATCGCTGGCCCCACGATGTGTGGCAGGAATTGATTGCGACATCAAAGAAATCATTACCAGACCAGCCAAAACTTGCCTACGATGAGGAGCCAAGCAAAGATTTAGCAACACTGTCCTTTGATGCACCTCCAAAATTTTCTAAGGGCTGGATTAGTCGTTCAGGTAGAACACGGCAATGGGTCACAAATCATCTTTCAATGATTCCAGATAAACAATCATACCGTGTCAGAGATGCTGTAACGCGCCAGAGTCTAGGAAATGTCGACGAGGCATTTGTCCTTTCACTAAATGATGGCGGCGAAGAAGCCGATGGACGGCAAAGGCGCTTCGTTATGGCTGGAAGGACCTGGATTGTGATAGATGCTGACCCTGAACAAAATGAATTGTTAGTCGCCCCAGTATCTGACCAAGGACACGCACCTCAATGGGTGGGAGAACTTCCACCTACGCCTGCCGATGTTGCAAGAGAAGCAGGTCGTTTGCGGAGATTATTTGCAATAGATCTGGGATTGATGCACGATGAAGAAATCACAGAAATTGACCCAGCAGGACTACTAAATGGAGATTCTAGTTTGGAAGATTATCCGCTTAATGGTGAAGCAAAAGGAATACTAGCAGACATTGTATCCACACATTTCAATTCTGCAAACATGATTCCAAGCGATCGACTGATAACTATCGAAGATAGAGGCGAGGCACTTGTGATTAATTGCTGCCAAGGTAACAAAATTAACGAGGCGATAGGACATTACCTCCTCGCTATGGCAAGTACTCGTTCTGGAAGATGGGGACGGCTAATTGTAGAGCCTTGTAGAATCTCTCTTCAAGTCGCCGGAGTAACACCTTCGGAGATAATCGAATGGATTTCAAACACGCCACCTGAAGCATTGGAAGGAGTTCTATCGGTTACATTACCAAATTCACGTGAAGTAAGATGGAGGTTTGCACAAGTTGCAAAAGTGTTCGGGATTTTACGTCATGGCGTCGACCCTCGAAAAATAAACCTCCAGGCGTTATTGAAAAAGTATCGAGGCACTCCGGTAATGGAAGAAGTTCTCGGTAAGTTATTCCACGAAAGAATGGATATAACCGGTGCAAAGGATGTCTTACGTGGAATTCAATCTGGACTCATCGGATTGGAAGTTACTGCATCTGGCCCACTAGGAATTTCAAGTAAATCCGAGAAGGATTTACTTCTTCCGAATTTTGATAATGAGCAGGTGAGAGCCCGTTTGGAAGGTCGTTTGATGAATGAAAGAGCGGTATTGTGTTGCTTAAAATGTAATTCAGTAAAGCGCTTTAGAGTCGCAAGATATCCCGAAATGACTGATGCGAAGAAGTGTTTGAAGTGTGGAGGCCAAATGTTGGCATGTATGCGCGAAGGATTAGAGAAGCAATTGTTGGAATGGGTGAAATCGGATGATGGAAAGGATAGAGATCGCATGATGAAAAACGCTCAAGCTGTTGCAAACCGGGGGATGGATGCCATACTTGCACTAATGGGCAGAGGTATCGGTGAAGCAACTTGTCAGCGATTGATGCGTAAAGTTCAGCGAGGAGATACTGAAGGCTTACTTGAAGCAATTCACATTGCCGAGATAGAATATGCGAGGACTAGAAGGTTCTGGGGCTAGTCGCTATCCAATTCCAATAGATTTACTCTTTTTACAGCCTCTACCACATCGCCTTCTTCCCACCAATCGACAGCAATGAATGTCGGGCGCTTTCCATGAGAATCGATACATTCGATAGCCCTCTCTACCATGAAGTCCACATTATTTGCTTCACCCGCACGAGTGGGGTCTGACAATCCTGCTTGATTCTTTAACCAGTTATTCATATGAAAAGCGTCCTGATTAGAATCTCCGCGTAAAGGTTCACAGTCCATTGATGAAGTATCTTCATCTGCATAATTAGTAGTCCAACTATGTGTTAAGAAATCATGGAAGTAGGGATGGGTGGAATCACTAGATTGTTCCCAGAAAACAACAAGTCTCTTATCCATATTTATCAACTCAATCAAGGTCGGCCATTCAGCATTCATCTCGTGAATATACATCATGTCAGAAAGACCAACATCATCCATTATTTCCTTCAGGTGATCTGCTTCAACATGGTTTTCAATCAACAATGTCACGATATCTCGTTCCTCATTATTAATTTCAGATTCTAAATTACCCAACCAATTCCAAGGGTCAACCGCTCCATATGTACACGGACTGAAACCTCTATCCGAGTCACCATGGCACAACCGTACATTGGAGACACTTTGATCTGCAGTAGTCAAATAGTGTGTATCCAACATGAAAGCCCTCATTCCGGCATTCCATTGCGCTTGGAAACCAGTACGATGGTTACTAGCGGGATAGTAGATGTTATCTTCATGAGTAGAAAATGAGTTATGAGTTTCGGGGAAGGTTACTTGGTCATAGGTCCTGTGACATAAAATCACTAAACCATTACACGGAATTGTTTCCAAAAACCAACAGGTTCCATCATCCTCAGTCGCATTGGAATTATAATTTTCAGCGTCTGAATCAGTGCACCCGAATTCAGGTTCAGGTTCAGGTTCATCATATTCACATGACCCATCGTCTTCTTCAGCATTTTCATCAAAGTTATTTGCCTCAGAATCAGTACAACCTTGTAACATCTCGACTTCAATTTCAGTAGTATCTTCAGATTTAGATTCTTCAGAGTCCAAATAAGTACAACCTGGTAGAAGCAGCATACATGCCACTACTACCATTCTTAGGTTGCGCATGTCCTAATGATTCTAGTTCCAGTCTTGAAACTACCTACAAAAATCGAGGGTCCTTTGGTCCATCAGTCCGTTGAATTTCCACGCCGTGTTCATCGAGATAACCGATTCCGTTCTCTCCTCCAAAACCACCGTCAACAATGATTACCTTTCCAATACCTGCATGATGAATTAATTTTGCACACATCATACATGGCTCTCCTGTGACTAATAGCCAAGCATTTTTGGTTGGTACACCATTTGCAGCAGCATTACAAATCAGATTCATTTCTGCATGGTGACAACCGATTTCTACACGAGTTCCAGATTTAATGTCCATAGTATCCCGCAGACATTCATCACCACCACAAAGTTCACCGCCACCACGTGGCCCTCCGTTGTATCCATCCATTAGTACAACATTTCTTTCCGGGTCAACTAATAGCGCACCAAAATTTCGACGCGGACAGTTACTAGCTTTTGCAAGTGCTAAACATTGTTCGATGCGAATTGCAAGGTGTTTGTCCTTCATCGTGCAAGCCAGTTGGGAGGGCCTCATCAAACTATGTCGGCATTAAGGCCAAGATGCGAAAGTATATTTCCGCACAAGTAGAGGGAACCAGTTACCAAAATCAAATCTGTTTTTTTTGTGAATGATTGAACCGCAGTAACTGGATTTTGGATATGCATTATGCCTTCAATAGGTTCAACAATCCCCGGGTATCTACCATCTTGTGGTTCTGTTGTGATTATTTCAACAGGGGGATGTGATTTGATTAGCCAATCGAGAGGGCTTAGAAATTGGTCCATTTCTTGTTGTGGCGAGGTTCCAAATAAAAGCGACCATTTTTTAGGAAGTATGGCTGCAATTTCAGGAATTACTCTTAGCATTCCACTAGGATTGTGAGCAGCCTCTATCAAATAATTTGGATTACCTTGGATAAATTGCATTCTTGCCGGCCAGTTTATCGGTCTTCTGACAAACGAGTATCCAAGCATTTTACACATCACTTCTGCTAGATCTGCTGCTTCATCCATAAATGTAGATTTTTCAGGATTATAAAATCGGGCAGTTATCGCTTCTTCACGCATCGCATTTCTAATTCTTGCAGAACCGGGGTCTCGAATTAGCATCGGCACACCAGGTCGCCAAATAGCGGCTTTTTCCTGGGCAATTTTCTCAATAGTATCTCCCAAAACCTCACTATGCTCAAAACTTACCGATGTCACCAGACAACCGACAACATCCGCACTTCTAGTCGCATCTAATCGGCCACCTAGTCCCGTTTCTAATACCATTATTGAAACTCCAGCCTTATGGCAAGCAATTAGTGAAACAAGATAGGTTATTTCAAAAAAAGTTAATTCGATTTCAAGTTTCATAACCTTAGAAAGCGCTTCATTAAATTCATCATTTGAAATTGATTTTCCATCAATTCTAACCCGTTCCTCAACTTGGATAAGATGGGGCGAAGAAAACATGCCAACATGGTATCCCGCTCTAACTAGTCCCGCAACTAGTTGCGCACAAGCACTACCCTTGCCATTTGAGCCTGCAACATGAATGCAGTCCATCTTTTTGTCAGGCCGGCCAAGGGCTTCCAGTGCAACGTTTACACGCGATAATCCAAGGGACATACCCTTGGTTTTTGAAGCGAAAAACCACTCCCTCGGCGTTTGCATTGTCATTGGCCCCGTAGGGGCCACGCGCTCCAATGATTAGAAAACCACCCTCACTCTCGGTGTAAAGCATGGGAGAGTCTGTGCCAGAGGACCAAATCAAGCGCGTAGAGCGTGAATTAGCAAAGGAGGACAGTCTTCTTGCCAATATGATGGAGCAGGCTCCAGGCATGTTAGGCATGGCCTTCATGTTCGTAATAACCATTGCATTAGGGATTTGGCTTCAGCCTTGGTTCAATGCAGCAAATTTACAGGCGTTTGGTGAATCAGGTTCTACTCAAGCACGATGGATAGCGCTTGAATTATTGGCAATTTTTGCATTTACCTTTGTCATTTTGTGGTTGGCAAAAAAACATTTGGAGAAGGTAATCAAGTATGGATTACTCTTCGTTCTCTTCCTCGCACTTTGCTATACTACTGTTCCAGGAGCACACATCCTTTTGATCCCTGAAATAGAAACCGAGGCTTTTGTATTGACCGAAAGTGAACAAATTGGAGAAGAAATTGTTTCACTAAATACTGATGGAACCATGATTACGCAAATTACAAATTGGAGAAATAGCCATGAAAATCACACTTTCGTAATCTCAAAACGTTCTGCAGATACATCTCTAGAATGGTCACTTGAACTTAACTCGATACCAGGAGACCCTACTTTCAATGTAATTGAAGGAACATATGCGTACACTGTTACCAATGGCGCATGGATTTGGTCTTTTGACAAAGACAGCGGTGAAATCCTCAGTAAATACGCTTGTTTTGATGACTCTGAGTGGGATGGAACAGTCGATAATATTACTACAAATCCCGAAATTAATGGTTGTATTGCTGCTTTAGAAGTTGTTGAAAACCCTGTTGGAGATTTGAATGAATCGAAAGGAGCGATTTACATTATCACCCCAGGTAATGAATTGCTACGCCGAAATACATTCCATCAAACTAATATTACAATTCATCAGGCAAAATGGTCATATCCACAATTGCAACTAAATGAGAAAATATTAGAGATGAAACAATATGACGAAGATAGTTTACTACTCGTAACTCCAATAGGGGCGGCAATGATACATTTGGAAGAAACTTCAGACCCGCATATCCCCGGGCCAGCTCCTAGCGGCTGGGTCGATGAGTGTACTGTTGAGTGGGTCGAATATATTGAAGATGACAATCTTATCACCGCCTTTGAAATTATTAGTAGCCCCTGGGGTACCGATGAATCCTTGGCAATGATTGGCTATTATGATGGAGCGGTCAAGGCATATGTTATCGATGATGAAATCGAAGAGCCGGTCGGAACATTCGACGAAGAAGATAAATTCCATGGCGGCGATGTATTCTCCGGGCCAATCACTGCAATCAATAGTTTTGACTTGACTAAAAATGAAGAAAATGAATTGTGGATTGCAGATGCCGATGGAGTACATGGCCTATTCGGGCCGTCCTTAATCGAATACGCTACACTTGATATTGCAGTTTCCAGTGAGAGCATAATCTCAGCAAAGGATTGGGATATTACAGTAATTCATACTGGAACAATTAATGAAACTATGAACCAATATACAATGGAAATTCAGACTGGAGCTTTTGATTCAGAAACAATGTACAATACCTATGGTGTTCAATGGTCTGATACAGCATTCTTAGTTGGATTTATTTTAGCAGTTATTCTAATGGCAGCACTAATTTTCCACCCAGAGTGGTATGTGGTAAACACAGTAGGCGTCCTTGTTGGCGGCGGTGTAATCGTGATGCTTGGAGTAACATTCGTTCCAACTCTGATAGTTATCTTCATGATATTAGCTGCTGTTTATGATGCTTGGGCTGTTTATCGTTCTAAGCATATGCTAGACCTTGCAGATACAATGATTGGCCTTAATTTACCTATTCTTTTAGTCGCACCGCAAGAAAGTGGCTATTCAATGCTTGAAGGAAAGGAGAGCATCCGTCCACCTTCCGATGCAGAACAGGCAAACAGATCATCGAATGGTTCTGCTGCCGTTATGCCAACGAAGAGAAAGAAGCCAAAGGAAGCAATGTTCATGGGTCTTGGAGATGTTATCTTCCCTGGCATGTTAGTTGTATCATGTGTTGACTCGATACCGACTGATGGGCTGGCGGTGGGAATTGCAGCGCTCATCGGTGGTCTTGTAGGATACTTGGTCCTGATGGGGTATGTTGCATCTGGTAGGCCACAGGCCGGACTACCATTGCTAAACGGTGGAGCAATTCTGGGATACATTGTCGGAGGACTAATCTTCGTAGGTAGTGCAGCATTCAAGTTTGGTATTTCGTTCTGAGGTGATTATATGTTAAGTATGGAGTTATTCCGAAACGATGCGGATAAAATCCGTGCCGATCACGATAAACGAGGAATACCTCATGACAGAATCAATCGTGTAATCGCCATCGATGAGGAGTGGCGTAATGCTCTCAAGTCTATGGAAGATGGTCGCCGCGAACGTAATCTTGCTGCAAAAGGTATCGCAGATGCAAAGAAGAGCGGTAGCAAAGAAGATGCTGACAGGATAATGGCTCAAGTCAAAGACTTAGGCGACCGTATTGCACAACTTGATGAGAAAGCAAATTCTCTCCTTGAAGAAAGAGATAGCATTCGAATGCGTATTCCAAATTTACTACATGAGGCAGTTCCAATTGGAGCCGACGAAGGTGGAAATACCCAGCATTCCTTACATGGTGAAAAACCACAATTCGATTTTGAACCAAAGACTCACAATGAACTGATTGAAATGAATAAATGGGTGGATTTGGAGCGCGCTGCAAAAGTTGCAGGCAGTCGATTCTTCTTCCTAAAAGGCGATCTTGCCCGTCTGGAACTCGCCTTGCAAACTTACGCTGTAGATTTCTTAATTGGGCGCGGATTCACATTCATCCAACCTCCTGTAATGATGAATAGAGATGCATATGAAGGGGTTACTGATCTATCGGATTTCGAGACAGTAATGTATGGAATTACCCCCGACCCACTATACATGATTGCAACTAGCGAACATCCTCTTACGTCGATGTACATGGATGAGGTCATTGAACCGAGTTTACTTCCAATAAAACTGGTAGGAGTCAGCCCTTGTTTCCGTAGGGAAGTCGGTGCACACGGCCTTTCTGATCGTGGTATTTGGCGCGTTCATCAATTTACCAAGATTGAGCAAGTTGTGATTACACACCCCGATGATTCATGGGATCATCATGAGGATTTGTTGAAAAATTGTGTAGACCTTTGGGATGCACTTGACCTACATTACGAGGTCGTAAATATCTGTACAGGAGATATGGGCACGGTTGCAGCACGCAAGTACGATTTAGAGGCTTGGCTACCTGGTGCTGAGGCATTCAAAGAGGTAGTGTCCTGTTCTAATTGTACAGATTACCAAGCAAATCGTTTACGAATGCGTTACCGAACAAGTGAAGGTAACGCTGCAGTTCATACTCTAAACTCTACAGCAGTTGCTACTAGCCGTGCTCTAGTAGCAATAATGGAACAAAACCAGTTAGAAGACGGCCGAGTTAGAGTTCCAAAATGCCTCGTACCAATGATGAATGGTAAAACTCATCTCGAACCATGTCAGTTGTGATATTATGCGCGCTTTTTTCATTGTAACAATATTGTTCATTGCATCATTTAGTGGATGTTTTGGCGAGGACGGGGCTGAAGAGACCGACCCAAGTCTTAGTGTGGAAGATATTTCAACAGCCCTACGGGGACAATTCCTCTCAATCGAAGTTGATTCAAATGTAGATTGGACAGCTAATCGGTCTGCAGGTTTATTCTTCGTCGATGCGGATGGCGTGTTCAAAGATGCTCAAGAAATGACTTTCCCAGCCTCACAAACCACACTAGAAATTCTTGTTTTAGATACAGAACGCACCGATATTGAACTAACTATTACTGCTGGAAACGAGGTATGGAATGCAACAATGATGCTCGAGGATAGTAGTGAAATGATGTTCTTAGATGGACGCAGAGCATTTGATACAATCGATATGCTAACCACTGATTACAATAATCGCTGGTGTGCATCTACTACAACTCATGATGGTAATACCGGTCAGAGTTACGAAAATGCAGCCGAGGCTATGAAAACCGAATGGGAGACCTATGGATTTGATTTCGTTGAAGTAACAAGATACGAAGATGACCCAGACCAACTGAATGTCGTTGGCTACAAATACGGCAATGTGTATCCAGACCAATACATTGTATTGGGTGGCCATTTTGATGTTGGTTACGCCTTCACTCCACCAGGAGGAGGAACTACTGAAGGTGCAAATGATGATACTAGTGGCTCCACCGTTTCAATGGAAGTTGCACAAGCGATTGCTTCTAGAGAATGGGACCATACAGTTGTAGCAGCACTATGGGCCTGTGAAGAAGAAGGATTGTTAGGAAGTGCAGCATTCGTAAACCACCTTCCTGAAGGTAAGGCGGTAAAGGCGTATATGAATTTCGACATGGTGTCCCTGAACTACCCAATCATTCCACCACCTGGCTATGGGCCTTACGACCTCTCAATCGCAACAGCAGGTGCTAACGATGAGAACTTAGCAACCATGCTAGAATGGGTACGTTTGGTTGTCGAGGATGAAATGAATTTCCATGATGTCGCTGCTAATGACATCTATTGGGAAGCCGCAGAATCATGTGCAAGTGACCACTGTTCATTCTTCACACAAGGCTATGCTACTTTCAACTTCTTCAGTGCAGGTGGCGATGCATCATTTTGGCAAGAGTGGCATAGCCCCACTGATAATCTCGACTTCATGGTTGCAAAGGCCGGTGGTGAAGATCAACTTGGAGATGGATTCAACACATTAGTTTGGACTGCTTTCTCTCTATTCATTCACATCGATAATACCGATGACTCATTCCAAGGACGTTGGATGACTGAGGATTAATCAAGTTTGATTAGGCTTTGCATGGACATTCGGAAGGGGACCCCTTGCAAACTATGGCATTTCCATGGGTACCGGGTGAACCCATCCAAATAGGTCTTCATCGACTTCGTTTTGGATATTAGTTAGCGCATCATACAATTGCTGAGTTAACTTCCCAGGTGTGACTCCGTCACCGTATGTTGCTGTATTATCACCTAATGTGATAGAACCAATTGGGGAAATTACTGCAGCAGTACCACAACAAAATGCTTCTTCAGCCGCCATAGCAAAATCGGCTGCAACCTTTGTTTCAACTACTTCGTAACCCATGTGACGCGCTAGTTGAATTATTGAGTCACGTGTAATACCTGGCAAAATAGTGCCAGTTAATTCAGGAGTATACAGCACTCCATCTTTCAAGCAGAAGAAATTAGCAGCGCCAACTTCTTCCACATATTTGTGCTCTTCAGCATCCAGATAGATTACCTCTGCAAATCCCGCGGCTTTCGCTTTCTTAGAAGGCATCATACCGGGAGCATAGTTTCCAATAGCCTTGACTCCACCTGAACCGCCGGGAGCAGCTCTGTGGTGTTCATCACTGATTAGCAACTTGATGCAACTCATTCCACCTTTGAAATAAGGTCCAACTGGTGTTACATAGATCATGAAAGTGTATTCTGGTGCAGGCGCAACTCCAAGCACCGGCCCACTTCCATTTAGGAGTGGTCTAACATAGAGTGCACCTTTGCCCATCGGTGGTACCCATCGGGAATTCTGCTGTACACACTGTTCTACCGCATCGATGAAAATGGATTCTGGAACTGGGGGCATCTTCAGTCGGTCAGCACCGCGTTGCATTCGACGAGCATTTTCTTCAGGACGGAATAGAACTATTCTTCCTGCAGCCGTTCTGTATGCTTTCATTCCTTCGAATAATCCTTGACCATAATTGATTACTCCTGCAGCAGGAGAGATAGAGATGTTGCCGTAAGGAAACATTTCTCCAGGTTGCCACGGAGCATCAATCGCAGTCTTTGCAATATACATTTTATCAGTCTCGGTCATCGAGAATGTAAGGGAGTCCCAATCGACCGGTGCTTGGCTCATCATAGAGGACCAGAGCCCGCCGGTATTCAATGATTGTGCGCAAATTATCATCAAGTGCACTTTCGACAAGTAGTTGGCCTATTGACTTCTACATTACAATATGCGCTGGAGTGGTGATGTGGCAATCATCACCGGAAGGTACGCCTCTCAAGATGATGCAACAGTCATGGAGCTGTGGGCGCGTGCACGTAGTGGTGAATCCATATTATTGCGTGTCCATGGAATAAAACCGTGGTTCGAGATAACACCAAATGGCCGATGGGACGAGTCTCAAAGTTTCGATTTATTAGACTGGGTCTCAAGTCACGAAGATGTTAGAGAAATCGAAGGACCTGAGATGAAACTTACTGATTTGGGAATCAAGCCGGTTTGGAAGGTTTTTGTGACTCAGCCATTCATGGTGCCTAAAATCCGTAAAGAATTATCTGGCCGATGTACTATTTTATCAGGCGATATTCCCTTTGTAAACCGGTTTTTTCTTGATGGTGATTTTTCGATGCATGTTAGTGTAGAAGGGGAGGTTGAAGTAACCGAACACCCTGTAGACATCTGCCTTGAAATCACAATGGATGATGTGAGTAATTGTGAACCATTCCCAGCCCCTTTCAAGATATTTTCATTTGACTTAGAGACCTCCATTGCTCACGATACAATACTCTGTGCGGCAGTTGTAACCGAAGACATGGGTAGCGGTGAACGGACTAGACATACCTTTGCTAGTGATGAGGAGACAATACTTCGTGACTTGACTGAATTGGTAAGAAGCAGCGACCCTGACATTATTACAGGATACAATATCGATAATTTCGATATGGGTAGAATCTTCGATAGAGCCAATCTCATCTCTAAACGTGATAAATTCCTCAAAGCAGCAACAATGGGCTGGGGCCGTGTTGCAATTTCAGAAGATGGCAGGCGCAGAGATACTCTCTATCCGACTAGAGGAACAGCACGTGCTTGGAACCTAGGTGGCCGTTGTATAATGGATGCATGGTGGCAAGCAAGACAAGCACTGAGGCCACAACGCGAAACACTGAAGTTTGTTTCAGCACTATTATTTCCAGACGATGAAGACATGCAAAAGATGGATGTAGACGCATCCAAGATGGATGAAGAATGGGCGGCTAGGCCCGATGTAGTCATCGAATACTGTTTACGAGATGCAGAATTGCCTCTAGATATTATGCACAAAATCCAAGCATTCAGAAGGAAAGAAGCAGTTGCTGCTGTAGCAAAGGTTCCACTTGATACCAGTGCAAATGGTACGACCTCACAACTGATTGATTCACTAGTAATTCGTATGGCAGATAGAACTGCTATTGGAGTCCCATTAACCGGTTCGGCTGATAAAAAAGAAGGGCAGATCACCGGTGGATATGTTCACGATGTTGAAGCAGGGTTACACCCCTGGGTTGCAATTCTTGATTTCAAATCCATGTACCCCTCAATAATGATTGGAAAGAATATTTGTTATACCACTAGAATAGGTGAAGGCAGTACAGACCAACCGGTTGATGGTGAGGAAATCTATACCTCTCCAACTGGAGCGAAATTTAGAAACGAAAAAGGCAGACGCGGAATGGTTCCGACATTACTTGAAGATTTGATGTCGCAAAGAGATGTTCACAAAGCAGGAATGCGTAATGCTAATGACGATGCAATCCATTCTTATCATGACCAAATGCAGTATGCTGTGAAGATTTTAATGAATTCATTTTATGGCGTATTCGCAAGCGGTTTTTATCGTTTCACTCACCGTGATTTAGGTTCATCCATTACCGCTTGGGCGCGACAAAACATCAAAAAAATAATTCATAAATTAGGGGAAGAAGGTCACCATGTTGTGTATTCAGATACAGATTCAATATTTGTTAAGACACCAGTTGAAGGTGTTGAAAATCCCAGAGAGGCGATGATTGAGTTTGGCCATAGTACGGCAGAACGGTTCAGTGAAGCAAGTGCAGAACTTGAATTTGAAACAGGCCTATCGGTTTTCTTTAGCCATGGTGCCAAGAAGAGGTATGTCGGACAAGTTGTATGGCCTAAAGAAAAGATGATGATCAAGGGTTATGAAACCCAACGCACAGATTCATTCAGGTATTTGACAGATGGAATGAAGCAGATGTTCGAATATGTGCTTTCGGATGACTCAGAGGCGGCCATCACTTTGGCAATCGAGACGATAGCAGCAGCTAAGGATGGTAATGTTCCAGTTAGAGATTTGATAATGAGTAAATCATGCAAAGGCCGATGGGATAAAAAAAGAGCCAAATGGGATTTCACTAAAGATTATTCAAATCCGGATTCGATGATCCAAGTTAGGGCTGCAAGAGCACTAATCGACAAAGGACTCCCATTTACCCCTGGAATGAAGATAGCATACATTGTTACCAATGCAAGAAACCGGCCTATGGAAATAGAACCTTGGCTAGAAGAATCACCCGTTACCAATTACGACGGACAGTTCTATGCCGACCGATTAGCAACCGCTTTTGGCAGAGTTACAGAGGCTTTTGGTTGGAATGCGAAGGATTTGCTCTCCGGAAATCGCCAAACAGACCTATTCTCGTTCTAATTGATGGGTCAGGAAGGGCAAGGGTTGAATGGGACGAGGTTTCCTCCCTGTGGTGATGAAGCCCCTATTGATGGCCCTGTTGTTCATTTCAGCCAGCCTAGCAGGCTGTACGGTTAGTGAAGATTCCACCTCTGGCGAGGTAGAAGCAATTTTCTCGTTTGAACCGACTAAAAACATTCGTTCGGGCGAGGATGTTGAATTCGATGGAGGAGCATCCCTGCCTCCAGGTTCATCACTCACCTACAAGTGGGATTTCGATAATGATGGAGATTATGATGAAACAGGTAGGACCGCGACTTGGTCTTATCCAGATTCAGGCTCATATGATGTAACTCTCACAGTATCTGACTCAATTACTTCAGATACACAGACTCGTACAATCAATATTATCGATGCAGATGCAGAAGAGCCAAACGCAGATGCAGGCTCTGACGCTCCGATGAGTGACTGTGAAGGAGAAAATGTAAATTCAGGAAGTTTCTATTTAGCATATATTTGTGAAATGGATAGGAGTTTGTCAAGTAAAAATATTCTAGCAACTACTACAATTACTCTTGATGGCTCAGATTCCGAAGCCGGTGGAACTGGCGAATACATCTCCACTTGGGATTGGGACTTGGACCTAGAGCGCGATGAAGATGGTGACGGAGACTATACTAATGATGCAGATTTGACTGGAGAAACAGTTGATTGGAAAGAAGTAAAACCAGGCGAGTATAAAATCGCTCTAACGGTCACCAATGGCGCAGGTCTGTCTAATACTGATGAAACCACAGTGTATGTCAATTATGTAGGAACATGGAACGACTTCTCTATTGCAGGAAATACATCAAACAGCCCTGTAGATATCGATTTCAGTTTCCCAGTAACCCAAGAGCAAGATTCTGGAAACACAATTAGGTGGGCGAAAGGAGAATTAGTGTATCTCAAGGAAGATTCAGATTGTACCGTTATTCCAAATACCAATAATTGCCGAGCTAAACTCGACCTCTATGGTTTCAATTCTACCGATGAAGAAGCTGGAAATACCAGTGCAATCGGCTTAGATCAGCGCCAGAGTGGCGATTGTGATTCAGATACTGATTGTGTAATATTCTCATTAAGCGGTTCCTACCATTTCAGTGAAGGCAATTGGAAAGATGGGGAATGGACTATGACTTTGCGCAACGAGAAGGTTAATGATTTGGATATTGAATCTATGACTATCCGGCTTACTTACAAATGAGGCACTGGGAAGCATTAACGCCCTAGTATTCTCACATAAATAACCGGTTACCGCGTCGCGGTCTTCAAATAGGGGAGTTATGTCGGCGACTTGCTAAAGGAGTGAGCATTATGGGATCTCAATGGGAAGATAAGAGTAAAGACCACCGAAACATTGTGTTTATTGGACACGTTGACCACGGAAAGTCGACCACAGTAGGTCGTCTTCTTCTGGACTCCGGTCACATCGAAGAACACGTTATTGAAAAGAACGAAAAGCTAGCTGCAGAATCTGGTAAGGCCGGATTCGGACTTGCATATGTTATGGATGGTCTAAAGGAAGAGCGCGAACGTGGTATCACCATCGACGTTGCTCACAAAGAATTCTTTACACCAAAGTACTACTGGACTATCATTGATGCTCCAGGTCACCGTGATTTCGTCAAGAACATGATTACTGGTGCTAGCCAAGCAGACACAGCAGTTCTACTCTGTGCTGCAAACGATGGTGTCAACGCTCAGACTAAGGAACACGCTTTCCTAGCAAAGGTTCTAGGTGTTGCAGAACTAATTATTCACGTTAACAAGATGGACATCTCTGGTGTCGACTGGTCAGAAGACAAGTACAAGTCAGCATGTGCTGAAGTTACAGGACTTCTAAAGACAGCAGGATTCGGCAAGCAACTTGACCGTATCCCAATGATTCCAGCATCCAGCCTTAACGGAGACAACGTCTTCACCAAGTCTGACAAGTGCCCATGGTACAGTGGACCAACACTATTCGAGGCTATCGATTCCGCAGCAATGCCAAAGAAGCCTACAGACAAGCCACTCCGCCTACCAATTCAGGATGTCTACAAGATCTCCGGTATTGGAACAGTGCCAGTTGGTAAGATTGAAACCGGAACTCTAAACGTTGGTAAGACAGTAATGTTCAACCCTTCACAGAAGTCTGCTGAAGTCAAGTCAATCGAGATGCACCACACAATGGTACCTAAGGCAGAACCTGGAGACAACGTTGGATTCAACGTTCGTGGACTTGCTGCTGACGAAATCCGCCGTGGTGACGTTGCAGGATACACAGACACACAACCTACCTTTGTTCGTCACGACGAAACTTTCGTTGGCCAAATCCAACTTATGGATATTCCAAAGGCAATCTCAATCGGATACACTCCTGTATTCCACGCTCACACCGCACAAGTTGCTGTGAAGTTCATGGAACTACTTGAGAAAACCAACAAGTCTGGAAAAGAGGCTAACCCTAGTTTCTTGAAGACCGGTGATGCATGTTTGATCCGCTTCCAGCCTACTAAGCCAATGGCTATCGAACAGATGGACACATTCCCTGAATTGTCTCGTTTCGCTATCCGTGACATGGGTAAGACCGTCGCTGCTGGCGTTTGTCTAAAGATTGACAAGAAGGCTTGAGATCCGACTGGACTACGATCCGAATGGAATAGGTGAATATCATGGCAGCAGTGACCATCATCAAGTTAACAGGCGAAAATCATCGTGACATCGATGCCGTCGCATCTCAAATCAAAACGATTTGTGATAATGGTGGAATCAGTCTACGTGGTCCGATCCCCCTACCAACACGTCGTCTTGTGGTACCATGCCGCAAAGCACCTGATGGTGAAGGAGTCGAAACCTACGATCATTGGGAGATGCGAATTCACAAGCGTCTTCTAGAAATGGATATCACTAGCGGAAAGGATGAAAGCGCTCTAAGACAGGTCGCTCGTATCCCTATCCCAGATACCGTTAGCATTGAATTATCGATGCGTTCGATGAATTGAAGGACATCTACAGGCATGATGGCGTTAAACGCCAATTATGAATAACAGGTTTACCTTTTGTGTTATCAACAAATGCTTGTTCATTCACAGAGCAGCTATCTCTGCCACACCAGAGTCTACAAGATAATTCGCTGTAGTTTCATCTAGGAATAGTACATCTCCGGCACCAAGTTCAATTTCACCATCTGCGGTGATAATTGGATCATCCATAGATTGTAAGACTCGTATCCTCAACATCTGGCCGTCATCTGCAGGTTCTGAAACATCTGGAACAACATCAACAGGTGCATCAACAACCGCTTCTGCAGCAGCCCAAGCATCAAAGTCCATCTGTTCCTTCTTTTTGGAAGGTGCGAGTTCCATTGCTGCTGCATGGCTACTACCCTCATCCATCGAACTTGCGATAGGCCGCTCTTCAACGGACTGGAGGCCCTCTAACTCAGGATAAGCATCTGCTTTAGCAAGGACTTCTTCTTCATCAATTTCCATTTCTGGCAAGGGTTTGTTATTCTCTTCCAACGCAATTGTTGGTGGACCTTGGCCAGTTAATCCTCCACTTTCTGGGATAAATTCATCCAACTGAGTGGTTCCTGCAGCCATAGTGAAATTTTCTGCAAACTCTTCGGAAGCAAGACCCTTTTGCATAGCATTCCAATTTACCGTTTGTTTGAATCGATTCAACTGTTCAGTTGCATTCGAATAGAATTCACGCTCCGATGGGTCATGGCGTGTCCAATCGAGACTAGCAAGGACTTGTCCATCCTTTCCTCCTTCACTACGAAGTGCCATGGTTGCAGAGTGTTGCATCATAGCAACCAATCTCTTACGTGCAAGTTCTGAAGCAGTTCTACGAATATTGGCCTGTCGCTTCTGCATCGTTTGCATTTTCATCGAAGGACCTACTGTTTTGTATACTTCATGAATTTCAATTTCGACAGTATCAAGCAACTGGCCGACCTTTACCCAGAAATCTTTACGCGGAAGTGGCATTGGTACACTTCTACCAACTTGCTGTCTCAGGGTTGAGAAAAGTTGCTCTTCAACCTCTTTGGCTTGAGCAGGGTTGAGGAAGGTCCGCTCGGCCATGCTTATTGCCGTGGCGCGGGTCACCTATCAACCCTTCAGCCAACAATACCAAACATCGCGAACGAAGTTTCAAACCTACCGACCATGGGTCCACTACCGGTGGACCCAATTAGACAGGCTTTCTTCATCGCTTTCCTAATGCTGCTCACACCGTGGGCTGCAGCGGATATTGCGACATGGGAAGGTCCTATTTCATCACCCGATTCTTCGGGCCTTAGCCCTTCAAATTCATCATATGATGGCTTCACTTTACCGACTAATCATACAATTACCGATTCGAGCTTCGAACTGTCTCCGGAATGGACAGAATCCGAAGATAATGGAACCTATTGGGCAGCAGATTCTCCGGGAGGATTTTCTGTGGGAAGTTCTAATGGAACGTCATATCTTACTTCAAGTGGAGAACTTACCCTTGCACCGGTCTCCAGTTATGGCCAAATGACCGATTTTGAATCTAATAGCCCACAATTTTCCACATGGTCTCCTCATGGCGACCCAGTTTGGATGCCAGTAAATCTCTCAAATGTGACCTATGGTCCATCCAATACAACATCTGGAAACATGGTTGCTGGCAGTAATGGGACTATCATACCTGGCTCTGAAGGATATATCCGCTCACAATTCTGGCCAATTCCAAATGTAGTTCGATACTTCAATGTCTCATTCGACCGTTGGAATTCCTTCGATTCTGATGATGAATCAAAAGTTCAGTATTCAATCAATAATGGTCAGAATTGGCAAACTTTGGACAACTGGTCTGGAGTTACAGCCGATTGGGTAAGTGAGTCATACCCGCTTGATTCTATTGTAGGTAATGCCAACAGCATTGGGTTTCGCTACTTCATAAAAACTTCAAACTCTTCTTCAAACGATGTAGGTTTATTCATTGATTCATTCAATCTATCAAATCAAGGAGAGCCTCTCGGAACATGGTTTCATGGCAATACAAGCGGAGAATATTCTGCGAATGCCGACGGTTCACTGATAGTACCAATCGATATTTCAGGACTTAATGGCCCTCTCGAATTTATGTATTGGGCAAACTGGGATATCGAGGCAGGCAATCATGATAATTTGGTTGTGATGATCTCATTGGATAATAATTCAACATGGACAATAATGAGCCCATTACCTGGCGTTCCTGGGCTAGGAGTGCCCTCTGGAGGTGCGACTTTCGTTCAGCAAACATATGGTTGGCGTGAAGTCCAGCACCCCTTCCCCTCATGGGCAGTAGGGCATGTCAATGCATCTAGTGCATTACTGAAATTTAGAGTGACTACTGATGGTAACAAGAATTACGGTGGTAGTGCAATAGATGGCTGGGAAGGCATAATGATCGACGATCTCAGGGTTCTTTCAGGCGTAGGCCTTCCCAGTATGCAAACACGTATGCTTGCAAATTTCACCAATCAATCAGGTCAAACGCTAGTTTCAGTTCAAGGAAATGCAAATGAGTGGCAATATGCGACATGGGAGGGCCATAATGGGCCATGGTCAGCCACCGACTCATTCGAGGAAGTACAAGCACTCCCTACTGGGTGGCGTATCGACCATGAGCGAGGAGCAACCCCTTGGGAAATAGGTCAAATTTCTACAAATAGCGGGTATGGTCCTAATTCTACAATGTGGCCAAGTGGTTCAAAGGGCATGGGAATCAATTTAGATGGAGTTTATTCAAACGATGTTTATACCCATTTAGTTTCACCAATCTACCATATTCCTCTCGGCTCAACTGCCAGATTAACATTCAATCATTGGATTTGTACAGAGGCTGCATGGGACGGTGGCTCAATTTATTCTTCAATCGATGATGGCATTACATGGCAACACTTTGGTGGAAACATTTCTGGATTTTATGAAAGATTATCTCAAGTTAATACTAATTCGCCGTTCCATGGGAAAGGAATTTTTGACGGCTCAACGGTGAATGGTGGCTGCGGGAACTCGAATTCTAACCAGACTTTTAATCGAGTTAGTGGAGACATCTCTAGTTTAGCGGGAAATGATGTGAGAATCAGATTCTCATTCTTTTCAGACCAATATCTCGAAGAAGATGGCTGGTATATCGATGATGCCGGGATTGAAATTGACAGATTTCAAATGAATGGTACATGGATAAGTCCTGTAATAGATGCAGATGAATCTGGTTGGGCAAGATTAAGTTCACTATATTGGCAACCCGATGAAACCAATATTACAGTAGATGTGCTTGATATCAATGATAATGTAATTGCTGGGCACGAGGATTTGCAATTACCTTTCGACCTCAACATTGCAGCATGGCAATACCCCCAACTGAAATTTAGAGTTGAATTATCAACGGAGAATGAAACAATTACTCCCAGAATAAAAATTATTCACCACGGAATAACCGAATATTTCACATTTGATCTCCTGAAACAGACTAATCCTACAATGCCAGATTGGGTCACAGACCCATCATTAGCTCCAACAAACTCCCTCAAGTATAGTGTAATGATAAATCTCCCTTCATGGCGCCCATACTCAGACATACGCGTAGATTGTGATGGAAATGCCTCGGCTAGTATTCATCCAATTTTACATAGAGTTCCAATATTGGGCCCGGGCTATCCAGTACCTGGAGGTGGAGGGATGCCAACGGCAATGGATGAGAAAGAATGTGGCGAGGTCTTGGAAAATTCATTTGGACCAGCCCAAGCGATTACATTGCATCTAGATATCGAAGTCGGAGAAACATTTGGTTGGTTCAAATTAGAACCGATTACATTACGTGCACCGATAGATCCTGAAATCGACATAGGTGATGATGGAATTGTTGATTGGAAATGGAATGGGACATTCCACCATACTACTGAATTGTATTCTCTTGAAATCGATAATATTGTAACTCCAATTTCTCAATTAGGAGGATTTGTAACTAATTATTCTAACAACCTTAAATTCTCAATTCTGATGCCTGCTAGAAATTTAAGTACTGATTCATGGGATTGTGGTGCAAATTTCCATTGTTATAATGGTGGCCTAAATTTCCTTACAAATGGGTCACAGATAGCAATGATGAGCGAGGAACAAATTTGGATAAATAATTCTGGATTTTCGCATTACATGGTTGAATATCAATTCTCATTTACAACAAACCATATAACTTCATTTTCTTTATTATCAATAAATTATATTTCAGGATTTAATCATTCGATAAATATCAATAACTCATTGACTGAACAGTTGGTTATGAATGGAGATGGGTCTTCAACTCTACCTGTAAATATCAGAGTTCAAAGAGGGGGGATAATTTTCAATGGAGAAATTATACATGAAAAATCGATAATCGATACTTGGGTCTCCCTGCCCAATGATACCTTCAGACCAGGTTATATCCAGCAAGCAACTTCTAATCACCAGATATTGGAAAATTCTCCTGCATTAGCAGCAGTAAATTTGAAAATTTCCACCACACCTCAAATTTCAGGTACGGTTGCTGAAGTAACAATCGATAATCTCGAAAACGGAGGGCGTTTCATTCAAAACTCTGGTGCAGGAGTGCTATCTCTTGATACAACAAACAGTAGTTGGGATGGTGAAAATGTAACTTGGTCACTTGAATCAAAGTGGCTATTAGATGATAATCAGCGTTTGTATTGGTTTGCTACAGGAATAAACTCCGATGGTTTCTCCCTTGGACCAATAATGGGACTTTCCGGGTCGGGACAGTATGCTGCATCTACCAATGACCTCGAAGTTATCGCTCTCAAAGCTTGGTCCAATAATCGTTCATTACATGATATTGGAAACCCATTGTGGCCACTGAATGTAAAAGCAAGCGATGAGATTGTAATCTCAGGTGAAGTAAGATTTTCCGGTCTTGCAGGAATAAATCCTCTTTCACAAGATGTCGATGTTGAAATTTCTTTATCAGAGGATAGCGATGTACTCTCATCAACAACGATTAATATCGATGGCAATGGCCAGTTTAATACTACAATTTACAGCCCGAATTTAGAAACATTGAGTGGGCAAGAGTTGACAATTTCTCCTCGCCTAATGAATATAGGTCAACAATCCAGTACTGCCAATGATGCGACTTCATATGCTCAAGAAATCAAATTCATCTTTGACACAGGTAATGCTGAAATAATTTCACTTGAAATAAATGCGCCAGGTGGAAATCAGCCCGCAGATGGCCATGTATGGCATCCCGGTCAAGATATTCCACTTCAATTGAATATTGCCGATGATAATGGACTACCCAGTAAGATGGAACTATTTTACAATCGAAGCGGACGAGGCTGGGAGTCAATCGACTTCCTGACTCCGGTGGGTGCAACATCAGCAATAATCGATCTACCTTTAATCGATGAATCATCAGTCCCTCTATCAAACGAAGAGAAGGGTTGGCTGGATGTTTTCATTCAGGGTACGGATTTAGCAGGAAATCCAATAGTGACTGGTGGCAACATGAATGAACCATATGCAACAATTTTTGTTCAGCCGAGATATGCGACTTGGATAAGTGGAGATTCAATTGGACTTGACCGAGTAGATGATTATCTATTGCCGGGAAATACTCACAGGTTTAATTTCACATTATCAGATGATAACGGAATTGAATCAATTGATTTAGTACGAATTGACATGGCCAAAAATAAAGATTGGTGTGCGATTGAATGGATGCCATGGAGCAACGAGATAATTCATGATGTAGGATGCTTCATCAAACCGCCTAAAATAGAACACAACCAACACTGGCAGACCAATACTTGGGATGTAACGGTTGATTTTGAGTTACGATGGGACCTAGAGGAAGATATCGGCTCAGATGAAAATATCCCCGCTCTAAAGTTGTGGGATGAAAACGCCCCACTAGGGGCTGCATTCACAGCGATAAATCATCTATCATGGATGATTCATAGTGGGATTGATTTACGGGTTGTTGATGTTGAAGATAAGGTCGCTCCATTGGGCTCTTTTAATGATAAAATAATTTACATTCATGCCCAAGATATCATTGATATCGAAGTTATTGCTTACCATATGGGATATGATATTCCAGTCAACAACATGCCTTTTAGCACGACATATCTGATGCAATTATTCGGTGACCTCGGTTCTTCTGAAACAGTCAATTCATTCAATAGTGATGGTAGTTCTACCAGTAGAGAAGTTTTGGATTCTGCGTTTTATGGTTCACAAATCAAAGTAGTTGTAAATCTTAATTCTATCTTCGGCCATAGTGTCACAGGTGATTCAATCGATATTGTCATCGATGATTCAATCCCAACTATTTCGATATCAAGTGGCTCATTGGTCAGTATAGATTCAGATAAGTTGGGAGAAGTGCCGGTAGAAGTCACAATCCAAGATGGGCATGGCTTAGATACCGATTCGGTAAATATGCATTGGACATTTATTCGGCAAGGTCGTTTGATCGAAAACTCAGGCGGCACTATATCGATTCCAATCCAATTCGAAAGTGTTCGAAGTAACCTCTATTCGGGAATTATTGACATGGATACTTCACCAGATTTACAGAAGGGCGACTCAATATTTATCTGGTTTGATGGGAAAGATGCCTCTGGTCGAGAAATTCAAGGAAATGGAACCAGTGCCGTTGATCCAATTCATACACTAATTCGCTGGATTGCCTATGAGCCAGTATTGGATGAAATAATAACGACTCCCTATAGGCCAAATGTTGGCGACATCATTACCATTGAGTGCTTACTTTCCAATACAGGATTATTGGATGGAAATACAAAGATATCATTGTTAGATGGTGACGGGATATTGTTAGAAGAATACAATCTTACTTTACTAGTCGATATGGAATTATCTCACACATTTGAAATCGAAGCTTGGGCTGAAGGGGACCTCGGATTAAAAATTCAAATTGATAATCAGCCCCCGGTGCCGATACCACTCTCGAATGTTCAGACCAATAGTGACCATTCTTCTAGTTCAGAAACGGTCTTGCTGGGACTGTCAATTTTATCGGTATTCATTGCCGGATTATTACTGATTACTGCAAATACTCATCGTAAACACCAGGCTACCTCCGATGAGGAAGAATGATGTTTGATGAACTCGGCGGGGGGGCTGTAGCCGGAGTACCCGAGTGGTCAAAGGGGGCGCACTCAAGATGCGCTGCGAAATGCTTCGTAGGTTCAAATCCTACCTCCGGCATCTCAACTTTATTGTGATATATTATTGATAATTGCTTCACAAACATGCTCGAATGTATCACCGCGTTCGAATGGCGAAATCACCTTTGCAACAGCGGCTAACTCTTCGAAACAACCGCCTACTGCGATGCTATGTCCGACTAAATTAAACATCGAAATATCATTAGGTGCATCCCCAATTGCTAAGACGTCAGCAGGAAGAATCCCCATCTTCTCTAGTGCGATTGTCAAGCCCTGGGCTTTGGAGATTTGTGGCTCCATTAGATGAATCGCGAAACCAGTTTTCACTACAGATAAATCCGAAAAAGCACTCTTCGAAATCAAATCGTTAATCATCTCCAAGTTTTCATCAGGGAATAGGCACCATTCCGATTCTCTCCAAGCATTTGTAGTGATACCTTCTGAATCTAAATTCAATTTTTCTCCTAGCATCAAAGCCGCATCCTTTGCCCGTTTTCCATCAGCGCGAACAATTGGTTCACCCCATTTAGGGTGCCATACTACTCCGCCATTTTCACAGACCATTGGCCCTGTGGCTCCGATAAATCGCCATAACCCATAGGTGATAGCACGTACATTCCCAGTAGTCAAAATGATTGGAATATTAAAGTCCTCAAGCCGACGCAATGCAGCGATTGCACCCAAATTGATTTCTTTATTTGAATCGGTGATTGTGCCATCAATATCAACAGCAATGGCCTTTGGAACCCACCCTTTTGGAATCCACTGCATAAACCTCCCTCGAAGGTATTATTCAATACGCTTGCGATACAAGCCTTCATGGGCGATGAATTGCCGCCAAGAATTGTGCAGGGTGATTCAGAGGAATTCCTATCCCTCGAAGGCGAGGACTCCCCACCTGTAAAGGTGAAACCTCGTTCTCGCCGTTCGACACCCAAGATTGAGAGTTCCAAGAGCCTTACAATCGATGCAGAGAGTATCGATATGGAAGTATTAGAAGAATACGGCGGGAGCCACAATATTTGTTGGCCAATTCAAGACATGGATTGTCCGGACTGCGCTTCTAAAGCAATGAGTGCTCTAAATCGATTAAACCAAGTTAGTTCATCAGTAGTCAGTGCCACTGAAGGCACAGTGACCATTGATGTTAATCTTGAAATTGGAAATATATCCGAAGCTTCTGCGATTTTGCGTTCGCTTGGCAATGCCCCCGATCTTCCATTCATGGAAATATCCGGTGTAGAGGCTAGCGCAATTGCAACGAGACATTCAGTTCCAGTCAAAGGTCTACCTCGAATTTTTCGCCGTCAACCCGGAATCTTGGATTGTGAAGTCGACAAAGAAGGAATTATTATTCTCCAAGTGGTACCAAACCCAGTAACTGAACTGCGAATCGCGATGGAGAATTCACTAAAAGCAGTTATTGGAGGCGAATACCGTTTAGTTGCAACCTCAACCAAAAGGCTGTCTTCTGGTCAATGGAGAATGATAGGTTCAGGATTTGCGTTTGTAATGCTAATCGCAGTCTTTATCTGCGAGATGCTTACTGAAAACCCATGGATTATTGGCAGTTTTGGAATTGTTGGAGTCTCGATTGGGGGATTCAAAATGTTCAATCAAGGATGGGCTTCAATCCAAAACAGACAACTTGGATTTCAAGTTTTAACATCCTTTGCAGTGTTGGGTGCTTCATATCTTCAAGCATGGGAAGAAGCTTTGATGGTTTTAATCTTGGTTTCATGGACTGAACATATGGAAGGCGAGGCGCTGATTAAGGCTAGAGAGGCAATGCAAGGAGGACTTGACCGACTTCCACGTACTGCCCGCCGTATAACGAAGAAAATTGGAGGAAAAATATCTCTAGTTTCAGTTTCTCTTCCTATGGCTCCTATGGCATCAAGTACCTCTAATTCAGAAGAGATTCCAATTGGATTGGTAATGAAAGGTGACCATTTAGAAATACGTAGTGGGGAATTGATTCCTGCTGATGGATTAATTGTGTCAGGCGCGGGTTCTGTTAATCGCGCACCACTTACTGGTGAATCGGCCCCAATCGAAGTATCAATTGGAGATGAACTCCAAGCGGGACTCACATTATCCCGTGGTCCAGTAAATCTCGAAGTAACTGCGGTTGGCGAAGATACGAGGCTTTCAGGATTAATTGACAAGGTCCATTCATTCAAAGAAAAACCAACTAGGCTACAAGGTGTACTAGAGAATTTTACAGCAATTTGGGTGCCAGTTGTATTACTTGGCGCAGTACTAGCATGGCTTGTTCAACCAGAGGCTGATTGGAAAATCATTCTACTCCTCTGGGTAGTAGCGTGCCCTTGCGCTCTATTACTCGCTGCACCTGTGCCTCACGCTGCAAGTTTATCACAAGCTGCAAAATCGGGGGCTATTGCCCGTGGTGGCGATGTTCTAGAATCCTTATCAAAAGTAAATCTTGCATTACTAGACAAGACGGGCACTCTAACCTCTGGCAAGCCACGACTTGGAAAAACCACTCTGGGTAAAGGGCGTCGTCGAAACCCTGCAATTGCACTTGCAGCAGGCCTAGAAGTGTCTTCTAACCATCCCTATGCCCAAGCAATTATCGATTTGGCTAAGAGTGAAGAAATAATTCCAGTAAAGATAAACCAACTATCCGATGGTGAAGATGGAGTATATGGGAAGATGATGAATTCGGAAGTAGCCTTAGTCAGGGCAGAACAATCAATGCTCTCTGGCCATTTGCTAAAAGCATTGGAAGAAGCGCTTAGTAACGGCCACGGAGCAAGCCTTCTGTTAAAGGATGGAAAGCCGGTTGCGTTATTTACATTCATTCATGATGACATAAGAAAAGGTACAGGCGATTTGGTAAAATCCCTTCACGCGCAAGGTGTAAATGTTGAGATATTATCTGGCGACAATCAAGATGCTGTCAACGCTTTAGCAGAGAAAATCGGCATTCCAGCACAGTCGGCCCATGGAGAGATGACTCCCGAAGCAAAGGTGAAATGGGTTCAAGACCGTTCAGTGACTCACATTACAATGATGGTCGGTGATGGTTTCAATGATGCAGCCGCAATGGCAGCAGCAGATATCGGAATAGCAATCGGAACTGGGGAATCTGCTAATCTAGAAGCGGCAGATGTTCTAATTCCGGGAGATGATCCTAGATTAATTTCGGAGTTAGTGACCCTTGCAAAGCGCACCCGCTCTATACTGGTCTGGAACATTGCTTATTCTGTAATGATTACAATGGCCTTAGTATACATGGTATTAGCAGGAATTAATGATAATCTTGCCATTGGAGTATTGGTTCATGAACTAAGTGTAATTGGTGTTATCATTAATGGCGCACGCCTTTCTGGTAGTGGGGGAACTCTACGTTTGATCTTAGAAATTGGTAAATCCATTTGGACTGGAACCATTGATTCATTCAAGGCCTTATTGTCTCCGCCCTGAGGCAAATCAAACGCTACCTTCAAGCCAAATGGGTGCTAAGGGCTGTTTAACGGTGGACTTAGATGACTAGAATCCATGCAGACCCGGTCAGCACATCTTTGATGCATCCCACACGCCGCGCCCTCTACGTAGCCCTTTTAGGGGCTGATGAGTATACGACAGTTCAACTTCAGGAAATAGTTAGTGTAGACCGTTACAATCTATATCATCATTTGAGGAAGTTGGAATCACTAGGGCTAGTGATGAACCATCGAGACCAAGGGCGGACTCGCTGGTGGTGTGTAATTGACAGAGTGCCTCTACCAAACGATGGAAGTGCACAATCTAGTGAGAATTCGTTAGGCACCATAGATCTCTCAAATCCAAGAGTCCAAGCAGCCGCAAGAACAATGCTTAGAGAACTTGCACAAATGTCTGGAGGCAATCTAAACCTTGATTCTGCAACATTAGAGAATCTTGAAATCACCGGTCGAAGAAATTGATTACCAAAGTTCGTTAAATTATACAAGGTGAGATTAAAAATGTCAGATGAAGAAACACCCGGCATCGAATCAAGAATTGCAACTCCAGATTTATCTTGTCCACGTTGTGACAATCTCCTACCAACGGGATTAGGTGTAATTACATGTGCAATGTGTAAGTCAGAAGTGAAGGTTGAACACGAAGGAACTAGGCGCGACTGGAGAGAAGAGAAAGTTAGCTGCCCCGAATGCTCTAAAGTACTGATTTGTGGTGTTGATAAACGCCCTGCTAATCTTCAGTGTAGTTCCTGTGAAACACATTTTGTTCTAAAGCCACATCGTCCCAAGTTAGAAGTTTCATGCCCTTCATGCGAGCGTAAGTTACGTATGAATAAGCGACCAGGAACGAGGTCTATTTCTTGTCCAGCGTGTGAGAACGAGTTTGAAATAAAATTCTGAGGTTTTACCATGAAAACAACATTCCGAATGATGGGAATTGCAGACTTCATTACAATCGCCAATGGATTACTAGGTGTAATGGCCGTAGTATTTGTATTGCTGGCAGTTGAAGATATGGGAAAACCATACTATGAGGGAGGAGTGCTAACTGATTACATCTGGGCTGCAATGCTTTGTGTGATGTTATCTGCCTTGGGCGATATCATTGACGGGCCTATTGCTCGAAAATATTCAAAGCGCCAACTCTTGGGCGGCTCTCTAGATATAATGTCTGATTGCATATCATTCTGTGTTGCACCAGCCTTGATGATATTTGCAATGTTTGGTAGAATGGGGGAAGCATCTCCCCTATGGACGGTCTCTCTGGCAATAGGGTGCTTTTGGTTAATCGCTTGTGGTATGCTAAGGTTAGCTAGATTCCAACACGAAAAAGGAGGTTACGTTCCATATTTCTATGGCCTGTCCTCACCCGCTAGTGCCTTAATTTTACTATCTGCGGCAGGGATTATCTGGCTCCAACCATCTTCTAATATCGGACCAGATTTGACTACCTGGGATTGTTCAATGTGCTGGGGTAAAGGGCAAGTAAAGCCATTTTTTGATTTCTTGATACTCCCACTACTGTTGGTTTGTGGTGGATTGATGATTTCAGATCGTAAAATGTCCAAATTAAAATCAAGTATGCAACTTCGAATTTCATCAATTCAATTCGCAGCATTATTATTTGCAATTATTCATGCAATGACATTGACACACCCTTCTGATGCTGGCGAGAATCTTTCTGGAACTTCATTTACAATGTTTTTATTCATATTTTCACTGTTCTGGACAGTGGTATATGTGGTCGGCGGGCCTCGATTAGTTTCTGAAGTTTCAATACCTGAAGAAAATGAATAACGGCAAGCATCTTTTGTCGTATAAACCGCCTCGCGTGATATATCTGGTATCGCGCCCCTTATCTATCATGAGAACGGGATGTGCAATTGGATGGGGATCCAATGAGTGTTAGCGAAAGCAAGTCAGGAACAGGTACAGGATTGAGAAGAAGTGGCGATAAAGGCCAAACCGATCTTTCTGCACTACGCGCTCAGTTCACGTCAACACCATCCCCATCGTTAGACCAAACTATGATGCAGAGTTCCAGATTCCGAGAAGAAGAGAAGTTACGTGCAAAACTTCGCAGGGATAACAAATTACGCAGAGAAGCATTGGCAGAACGAATTTCGTTAATGCAAGACCACATGGCAACTGACATTTCAAGACAACATGAAATGACTCTAAATGCATTTGAAAATGATTTACGTAATCAAATGGAAGAGGAATTATCACAATTAGAAAGTGAAACATTAACCCGCGAAGAAATTCGCCTTAGAGAGATGCATGAAATGCGTCTTGAAAGAGAAATTCAAACACTCAAAGAATCTCTAGATATCGAACAGGAGAGAAAAGTCGAGGAGCATAGAATCGCAGTTATTTCTCAATTAGAAGGTCAACTTTCCGAAGAACACCGCCGCCGACTCTCTTTTCAGAGAGAACGACTCGAATTAGAATTCAATCAGGCACTGCAGAGAAAGATTCGCGACTTGGAGGCAACAATCCAAAACCAAATGGAAAACCGTTTCGAAGAAATGGAATCTAAAGAAATTGAACGCTTAGAGGAATCTCAAAATCAAAAACTTGCTGAAAGAGAAGAAGCACTTCGCAGAGGAATCCGTACACGTCTAGAACAGCAACTAAAACTCCGCCTCAAGCAGAGAGAAGCAACTATGCGTTCAGAATATGAACGCCGTAGTTTGAGATTGGAAGAAGATATTGCAATTTCAATCCAAGAAGAATTGGAATCAAAGTTGACAGCAGAAACTAAAGAACTCGAAGAGAGAATGCGACAAGATATCGAACTTGCAGTCGCACGACGCAGAGAAGAATTACGAGTTGAAGTTGAAAAACAATTGGAATCGCAGCACTCAGAGAAGTTATCTGAAAGGAAGAGTAGATTGCGTGAGAAATATGACCTCACTTTCTCCAAAGCAGTCGATGATATATCACGCTCACTAGAAGGGGAAATAGAAACTGAACTAGAAGCACGAATGGACCAAGAGTTTGCATCCTACCGAAACGCTCGAGAAGCAGAGATTCAAAATCGCCTAGCTCGTTTCCGTTATGAGCGCGAAGCCGAACTTCACGATCAACTTTCAGAACGCTATGATTCAAAGAAGACCGATTGGTCTGAACGCCTAGAATTGGAATTCAATGCGCGCGAAGTAGCTGCACGTAAGGCGATAATGTCCGAGATAGACGGTCGTCTAAGGAATGAAAGGATCACCCATGAAACGGATTTGGATCTCCTGAAGGAAGAAACAGTTCTCGAATTAGAGGTAGAAATGGAAGACCGCCTGGCAGAATTCAGAACTCGCAAGGAAGACGAAGTCGCAACACAACTGGAAAGGCAACTGGATAAGCGTGAGGAGATCATGCGTAACAAGGCCCTCATCGAGGTACGCAAGCGTGAAGCAAATATCCGTGCAGAAATTGAAGCTCAACTCGGCGTCAAGCGAGCAGAGATTAGAGATCGTCTCTCCTCCCTGACCCAACAGATGGATGACTTCCGCGCAATGGCCGAAGTCAAGATGAGAGAATCTATCGAAGGCAAGGTCCAGAATCAAATCGATGCAGATAGTGAACGTCTTACTCAACAACAATCTGAGTTTGATACTCTAAAGTCACAAGACAGCCGTGTTGAAAAGCGCCAATCTTGGTTACAGGCAATATCTGGGCAGGGAACAAAGGAACAGGCTCCGCAGATGGGAATGGACCCCAGTGCTCTAGGTGCAAGGCCTAGTACAATCGGCTCGAATGCAGGTAGACAAATGCGTGGGGCCATGGCACAAGCAGCAGCACAGCACACACCTTCAATGGGATTATCTGGAATGAGGGCACCTCGTTCAACCGCACAGTCACTTAGCGGAGCACAACCAATGGCTAGGCCGGTAAAAGCACCTATCGGTGGAACTAACCTTCCATCACCTATAGCCGCTTTACCACAACCAATTGTGCCTAAAGTTGTAAGACAACCAATTACACAACAACCAGTCAGTCCCCCTGTGGTACAAACACCAATGGCATTAGCACCTGAAGTAATACCAGAACCTGAACTGTTGGTTAAAGAACCAGTACTCGAAATCCAAGGTCTAGAAGTAGAAGATGTTGTAGAAACAGAAGTCACTGAGTTATTGATTCCTGAATCAACCATCACTCCAACCGAATCGATTGTGGAAGAATTAGTTCCGGATATTATTGAAGAAGAATCAATGGATGATCTTCTTGAAGAAGCTCTAGATGAGTCAATGGAAGAAGAATTCAAAGAGGTTCAGGAAGTAGTATTGCTAACTCCGATTAAGAAACTTGAGTCTGTTGTAGAACCAAAAACTGCAGTATTGAAGCCAGTTACGGTTAAGGTGCTTACTCCGGTTGCTAGAAGAGGCCCACCGCCATCTTCTGCGCCAGGAATTAGACCTGATGAAAAAGAGGTTAAAGAGGAGACTGCGGTTCTAATACCGGTCAAGACATTGACTCCTGTTAGGTCTCCAAATGTGACTCTAAATATTGCACCAAGCAGTGAAGAAGAGTGATTCTACTCAAACGCGTTACTCCGTTCGATTCATAGGGCACCTATACTTGGCAGTAGGTATGAGGAAGGCACTTGCAGTACTCCTTGCAATATTATTGGTACCAGCGATTCCATTAACTGAAGCCGAATCTAATCTATTGGATGTTGGCATTATTGATTCTGTTGATGGACGATTTATTCATACTTCCTTTTCTTCATCCTCAACCTTATTGACGCTGACAACTGCCGGAAATTTGTCTGAACATTTTTGGGGTAGTGGTGAATTAATTACTCAATGGTCAATCGAATTGAATATAACTGCAAATTCGGCGACACCTGATTACACAGGTTTGCAAATTGCAGTTGCACATACCGGTGGCGTGTATGTTGTAAATACAGAATTGCGGGTAATTGCAACATCATACAACACTAGTAGTTCAGTTGATTCAGTTGTTTGGGATACAGATGGTGAATTATGGTTTGGCCACTTTGGTGGAGAACGCCGTGCCAAGGAGTATGGTACTACTGGCTGGACAAATGCAGCGACTCCGGCTCACAATACCGCAATGACAGCGATGACAATTATTTCAGAGGACAGACTGGTAACTGGCGGTAGAGATAACCTAGTCAAAGTAACAACCCAAGATGGTGTCTTGGAAAAATCAATTTCAGATTTCTCAGCATACCCAACAAAGATCATCAACGATGGTAATGGCAATATTATTGTTGGATGCAGTAATGGCGACTTATTCAGATATGATTTCACAGATTGGACATACACTTCATCTGCAATCTCAAGTGGTCAAAGCATACTTTCGATAAACTTAGCCGCTGATGGTAGAGTTTTAGTTGGCACCCAAAATGGTATGCTGCACATCATGAATGGAACCTCACTAGTCGAAGAAGAGAGTTTTTCATCTGCAGGTAGGGTCATGATGGGAGTGTTCGGGACAAATGGTGAATTATACATCATTACTTCTTTCTCATTGGCTTCAAAAGTTAGATTATATGATTTAGATAGTGATGGCGATGGAGTCACAGACAGTGTCGATGCCTTCCCTCTAGATTCTAGTCAAGACGAGGATACAGATGGTGATGGTTATGGAGATGACCCCCACGGAAATAATTCTGACGCGTTCCCTACTGATTTTTCACAATGGCTTGATAGCGACGGTGATGGCTATGGCGATAATCCTGATGGGAATGATTCTGACGCTTTCATTAACAATTCAGGACAATGGGTAGATAGCGATGGTGATGGCTATGGTGACAACACTAATTCCGAAGGAGGAGATCGGTTCCCCGATGACCCAACACAATGGTCCGACCAGGATTTTGATGGCTATGGTGATGAGACCACAGGAACTAATGGAGACCACTGCCCCGAATTGAATGGTTTCTCAACAGTTGACCGAAGAGGATGTAAAGATACAGACACTGATGGTTACTCAGACCCGACTGATGATTGGACAGTTGCTGATGGGGCAGATTATGCAATTTATGATAAAACACAATGGATAGATAACGATGGTGATGGCTATGGTGACAATTTATCTGGTAACGACCCTGACGCATGTCCGCTAGCATGGGGTAATTCAACTAGCACTTATGTTCCAGAAATTGCAAATGATGGAACGCTAACACTTACCTATGTTGTAATTGATAAGTTTGGTTGCATAGATTCAGATGGTGATGGATTCTACGACTATGGTGATGACTTACCTGATGACCCACGTGACTACATTGATTCAGATGGCGATGAAATAGGATATAGTCAAGATTACAACGATTCTAACAAATTGGTTCAGACCAGAGAAGATCATTGTGACAGAGTTCCCACAGACCAATCAGAAATGTGCCTTGGAGTAAGGGACGCTGATTATCAAAATTATGTGAATAGCAAGGATTCTGGAGATTCTGCATTGGGATATAATGCATGGAAAAACTCCCTTAAGTCAGCCGAAGAAGAAGAAACAACTAGTGACCAATATTGGTCGACAGCCGCAGAAATAGGGCCCTTCCTTGGCGCCGGCTTTGCAGCTATTGTTGCAGTTCTATTGATTTATGCTGGCATCGGGCGTGCACGTCGCCGTAAAGCATTGGTAAAGACATACGGCGTGCCATTCGTACCTGAAGAGAATAGTGCTGAAACTGAAGCACTGGAAGGAAAAGCAGGCCTTTCTGCAGTTGGAGGAGTTGACTCTGACAAATATTGGGAAGATGAAATTGAACCTATGGAAGTAGGCGATGATGGAAACGAATTGGGTGGTGGGTTTGATGATATTGACCTCAAAGGAGACATTTCCGAAACCGCTGAGAATTCTGAAGTTATGGAAGAATCAGCCTCATTGGAAGAACTCGCAGGACTACCTGAACAAACAGAGTCCAGCGAAGTCGACGAAAACCTAGAGCCAAAACAGGCTGAAGTAGAGGCTCCACCGGTTCCTGCTGAAGGATTACCTGAAGGTTGGACTATGGACCAGTGGAAATGGTATGGGGCAGAATGGCTTGCTAGGCAAGACAAGTGATTAATCGGAACGCCAAACAATTGGCAAGCACGATTTCAGATTGCCTAATTGCTTTCCAGAATAGATTGGTGCACCATCTGCTTTGAGTGTATTAGTGATTAACCACAAAATCGCATTCCAACTTTTAGCATTTGCAAATAGTTCAATTTCACCCATGGTCGCTTTTACGAGTAATTTACCAGCATCGCTATTGGAATCAAATACTGCATGAACTAAATCTTTGGTTGAAAGCAAATATCCCGATGGTCGCCAGTCCATATTGAACACCTCATACCTTGAATGGAGATAGATTCAATCGTTGAACTAAATGTTCCGCATTGACATCTGCTACTTCTTTCATCTGTGAACGTAAACTCTCGAGTTCACCATTCATTTTTGCTAATTTATGCGCACGAATTAACTCTCCGAGAAATGTGTCGACACTACGATGCCCATCCATCGTTCGCAGCGTATTCAATTGCCTTCGGATTTCGTAACTTACACTTACCGAGGTCATACCTTCGCCAGTCATAGTAAGCCTTGGCACCTGTTGACTACTTGAATATCACGCGCAATAGTGCAATCAATCTAACAAATTCAACTCAGTCTCAGAAAGTCCGCCCTTGTTTTTCAAGCAAAAGACGCGGGTGTTCTGTGACTCCAAATCGTCGTCTCATTTCTTGTACTCGCTCATGGTATTCCTTTGTAAGTGACCAATATTCTCGACTTCCAGCCCCTGCTCCACTGCTACTTGGTTTGTTCAGAATCACAGTTGGCGCACCAGTCCAGGCTGCTTCGGCAACCTTTGCCAACCTTCTAATTGGGGTTTTGAATACTTTTTTCGGTATTTTTGATTGAACTTCATCACATACATGGAGCGATAATTTTGAACGTTGGTCCACCATAGTCATGGCAACTCCAAAAATCTTCAAGTTTCTATTGATTCTCTTTTGGATCATCTTTACACTATTCATCAGCATACTGAATCCTTCCAATGCATAGTATTCAGCCTGTACTGGGATAAATACCCAATTTGCAGCACATAATGCATTTATCGATAATAATCCGAGGGAAGGTGGTGTATCGATAATGATATGGTCGAAATTATCGATGATAGGAGCGAGAGCTTCTCGAAGCCGGGTTTCCCGGCCAATACGGTGACTGAGTTCAATCTCTGCTCCAGAGAGGTGTATGTCACTAGGCAGAAGCCATAGGTTATCAATACCTAAATCATTTGGAATTCGTTTCGAATTTTCATTACGCTTTGCCCAGGCTTTCCTCATCGAATCAGTCAAAGCCTGAGGCGAAATCAGGTATTCTTCCATTAATGGTAAATCTTCGCCGCCGTCATTAACTAGTAAATCGTATGCTGTTTTTCGAATTTTTTTCTTTTCAACACCAAAAGATGTTGCACAATTACCTTGTGGGTCTAAATCGATTAGTAGAACTTTGGCCGGAGGTACTTTGAATTTAGTTGAACCTTTGGCAAGTGCGGTGGCTAAATTGACCGCAGTAGTTGTTTTAGCACAGCCACCTTTCTGGTTTGCTACTGCCACTACCATCTTGTAAGGGTTCATCTTTCACTCCTCAACGGCCACTGCCGAATCATACGAGGGAGTCTCCCCTCTGTAAAGAATGGCATTAACCGAGTGGTAATCAGCCCTGTTGGATGACAGGAACTGGAACTTCAGAAAGAATCTTTCGAACAATGTGCATTCCAGTAATTCCACGAATCTTAGCCTCAGGCTTCATATTGATTCTGTGTGAGATAATCTGAAGTGAAATCCCTTTGATATCATCTGGAATTACATAATCACGGCCATCGATAGCAGCAGCCGCACGTCCCGACTTGAATAATGCTTGAGATGCACGAGGAGATGCACCGTTTACTACACGGTGGTCTTCACGTGTACGCTGTACGATTTCAATAATGTAAGACAAAATTGCAGGGTCTACATGGACAGTCTCCAATGCCTTTTGCATTGCAACGACCTTCTTTGGTGAAGTGATCTGTTCAACATCGTGACCATCTTTTCCACGCAGCTTTCGACGAGCCAGAATTGCTTTTTCTTCGGCACGATCTGGGTATCCCATACTCATCTTCATCAAGAAACGGTCCATCTGTGCTTCTGGAAGCGGATATGTTCCTTCTTGCTCGATAGGGTTCTGAGTTGCAATAACCACGAACGGCGCTGGCAACTTGTGAGTAATTCCTTCGATTGTAACCTGCTTTTCTTCCATTGCTTCAAGCAATGCTGCCTGTGTCTTAGGTGGTGCACGGTTAATTTCGTCTGCTAGTAGTATGTTAGCAAAAAGTGGACCTGCACGCAGTTTGAATTCACCGGACTTCTGGTCATACATGTATGTCCCCATAATGTCACTCGGAAGCAAATCGGGAGTAAATTGAACACGCTTAAACTTGCAACCAAGGGCTTGAGCGAAAGTATTTGCAAGCAGTGTTTTTGCAAGTCCAGGGAAATCTTCTAGCAGCATGTTACCGTTTGATAGAATTCCAACAGTTACTCTACGTAGATTTTCATTCTTACCAATAATAACTTTTGAAACCTCGCCCATTAGCGAATTTGCAATCGAAGAAACGGTTGCAATGAGGTCTTTAGTGCGGTGGTCACCTGCTGGTGCGCCTGCTTGGAATCCTGCATTCATGGTAATTACATCCCTTGGTACAAATTGGAACCAGTCCATTCCATACTTCAAGGTATTGCGTCAGTAAGTCGAAACAATTAGGCAAATATTTCGTATTTAGCGACCCCAAAAGTGGTCATTCTTCCTGTGAAGACGGGTGATTTCATCTAGAATTTCTTCTTCGATAGGCGTTAAATCGATTTTTCGCAATCTCTTGGCATGAGCCGCTGGAATGTCTACCCAGAACTCATCCCCCTCATCGATATGACGTCCAACTGTAGGACCCATTACTGCAACTGCGAGCTCATCTCCCTGGCGTCCTTCCTTTACTTCTTCACTGGACCTAGTACGAAGACTCTTGATTTGCCCGATTTGAGTTCCATCCAATTTCATGATTCGTTGGCCAACATGGACACGACCCCCAACCACTCGCATTCCAACAATTGCTGGACCTTTATTTCGGAAGGTGTGATCTGCAAGGTACAGTAAGTGACCCGGATAAACAAGATTTTCTCTTGCAGCGGCTTCCATTTCCGCCTTCGTGGCATCTCTCCACTCTTCAAAGTCCTCAAGAATACGATATATGATGTCGGCGCTAATGAATTTAATTTCAGCATCCGGGCCTTCAAGACGAGGCTGGACTTCAGAATTGCCTTTTACTGAAAATGCGAGAATAATTTGATTCAGAGGGTCCTCTGCACATTGTGCAGTAATGATGTCTCTTTTGTTAACAGGCCCAATCGTTGCCATGCGAATCGGTATTTCCAACTTGTTTAACTCAAAGGCTAGAGCCTCAAGGCCACCAATGGTATCCGCTTTGATAACCACCCCCTCTTCTGCGATATCGACTGAGATTGTTGCTTCTTTACGCGCTTCAGCCTCAGCGGTCTTTTTCGATTCAGAGTTGTTTGTTTGGCGTAAGGTGGTGCCAGCAAGAACCTTTTCAAGCCCAGGTGCAACGATTTTCAAGCCACACGCTGCAATTGCGTTATCGCAGGATTCCCATCTATCGCCCGCATCGCGCATTTCAGACATACCCTTTGGTCTGAACATACCCTTGATGTGAGTAGAAAATGGCCCATCTGCTCCAACAAGTGTGATAGTGTCGCCAACATTTAATTCACCACGATTTAGAATAACATCAATGGTTTTTCCTAGCCCCCTCTCATCTTTCATTTCAAGAACCGTGCCTTCGCCATCACCTAATGTGTCTCGAAGTCGCTCTTCAAGGAACCTTTCTGCCAGTCCAACAGTAACCGTTAGCAAATCTTGCAACCCTTCACCGTCTTTTGCAGAACATGGAACCAATGCGAGGTTCGACTTGAAATCCCTAATCTTGTCATAGCGCTCAATGTTGAATCCATGTTCGCTGAATTGACCAAGTAGTTTCCAATAGCGATCTTCGAAGTACTGCTTGACATCATCTCGTTGGTTAGCCCATGATTCAATGAACGAACGACCATCTTCGGTCCTCCATCCGTGTAAGCGGTCAACTTTGTTGGCAGCAATTACGAATGGAGTCTTCTTATCACGAAGGATTCGAAGACTTTCGATTGTTTGAGGCTGTAACCCTTCCATGATATCGACAACAAGGATTGCGATATCAGCTAAAGCCCCGCCACGACTTCGCAAACTTGTGAAAGAATGGTGACCGGGGGTGTCTATGAACAGTAATCCTGGACTGTTGAAATCCTTTCCACCAGTCATGGCTGCACAAGTCTCATTGAGAATTTTCGCAGGAACTTCGGTTGCGCCAATGTGTTGGGTTATGCCCCCTGCTTCACGATCCATCACACTAGCTTGTCTCTCGTTACCAAGTGATCTAAAATGATCTAAAACACTAGTTTTACCATGGTCTACATGCCCAAGAACTGCAACAATAGGTTGGCGTTGCCAGCCGAGGTCTTTCACCACCTCTTCAGGAATGGTTTCGGAACCATCTCCCTCTTCAGACATATGTAAAACCCCAATTGCTTTTTTAAATTTACAATTGATAAATAATCACTCATAAACCCAAGACTGACTGTCTTGTTTCCATTCGTTAACGCCTTCAGGGAACCAAAGTCCTAATTCGAATTCAGCGGTTTCAGGAGCATCTGATCCATGAATCATATTGTAACCAATGTCCATGCCAAAGTCACCACGAATAGTTCCAGGGGCGGCTTCACGACCATTTGTTGGGCCGATTAAATTTCGAGCTACACTGATTGCATCTTTACCTTGCCAAGCCATACAAACAACAGGCCCACTAGTTACGAACTTGATTAGTCCAGGGAAGAATGGTCTTTCTGCGTGAACTGCATAGTGTGTTTTTGCAATCTCTTCACTCGCAATGACTTGCTTTAGTCCAACCAATTGTAGTCCCTTTCGTTCGAATCTCTGAATGATTTCTCCAACCAGTCCGCGCTGTACACCATCCGGCTTTACCATGACATAGGTAGTCTGCATACTATTTCCACCAGTGTGGCCGACTGGCAAGCCCTATTTGAGCGCAGCGATTGAAAATACAGGCTTTCTAGTACTAAGCGCCGCCTTTAACGTAATGGCGAGTCCATTTAACACGGCGAGAGTTTCTCTTTAGTTTGACTGCATTTTTGCGAGACTTACTGTTCGCGAACCATTGTACTGTCCCGTCTCTGCGGATAAACATCAATCCTGTTCCCGGTTCGATTATCTCTCCGGAGAAGCTACAAATTCTCTGTTCTGGCATATTGATCACCTATAGTTGAGCTTACGTGCTTCACGACCAGTGTCACGTAGCATCAGAATATCTCCGATACGGACAGGTCCAATCACGTTTCTTGTAATAATACGGCCCACGTCACGTGGGTTAGGTGCATCATTGACACGCACCTTTACTTGAGTAGCCTCACCAGTCATACCAGTTCTTCCTACTACTTCGACAACCTCTGCAGGCCATCCTCCGAGTTCTTCAGACATTTCTTATTCCTCCGAGTTCAGTAAAAACTTCAGTTGGAAAGCCCCTTGACAAGCTCTACAACTTCGTTGAATTTTTCTTGAGCACCTTTTGATACTTCTAAAAAGGCAAGAGATGCAGTTTTTACGCCACCAGGCATACCTGCTTCTTTAGCTAGGAATTCTTGGCTAGGAACGTATCCGAATGGGATACCTTTCTCTGCGCAGATTAGCGGGATGT
Source organism: Methanobacteriota archaeon (assembly GCA_018650165.1). Classification (GTDB taxonomy): domain Archaea; phylum Thermoplasmatota; class Poseidoniia; order Poseidoniales; family Poseidoniaceae; genus MGIIa-K1. The sequence goes on along the minus strand of JABIGM010000037.1, from coordinate 3,205 downwards.
GTGCCAGTAATTCTGGCGGGTTAACATCCTCTGCCATAATGATGAACTTTGCAGTACCGCGTTCCGCAGCCTTAGTTACCTCATTAGATCCTTTTTTCATTCGTCCGTTGTTGTTCGCCTGAATCATCTCGTAGATTTTATCTGCGACATCATTAGGGGTTTCGTATGACACGTGTGCACTCATTGAAATCACTCTCATGCTTATGTGAAGCAATGTTGCGCACGACCTCTCGAATATAAACGCCACGGATAGAGAGCCCGTGGAGAGATTCACAAATCTTCCAGTATTTTACGCACACCACGAGCCAATGCGGCCCCGCCGGAGATAACAGCCCGGTTATTGGCCAGACTAGAGGTTGCATACACGCCATCGACATGATTTGACAATCGCATGATGGCCCCACCGGTGAATAATCCGTGAGTACATGCAGCATGAACTCCTGTGGCGCCCTGACTTCGTAATGCATCAGCGGCTTTGCAAATAGTGCCTCCAGTAGCAATCATATCATCGACGATTGCAACAATCTTGCCTTCAACATCGAGGTCTTTCGCCTTGTGAATGATAGTGTGTGCATCAATACGTGTCTTTTCTAGGTATGAGAATGGAAGGCCAATCGAATCAGCAACTGCTTTTGCACGTTCAATAGCGCCCTTGTCAGGAGAGAGTATAAAATCAGGCTTCACAGTGGTTTGTAGGTAAGATGCAATCTCAGGCATAGCAGATGTGAATTCCACAGGAATCGGCATTTCCTCCAGGGCAGCAGGTGCGTGTAAATCGAATACAACAATGCCATCACAATGAGCGGCTAACAAACGACCGATCGCCTTTGCACTAATTGCCTCCCCGGGACGGAATCTTTTATCCTGGCGAGAATAGCCGAAGTAAGGAATCGCAACAATCACACCAGCGCCAACTGGTTCCATCGACTGAGGTCCGATTTCATTTAGGTTATCAGTACGTCCTGCTCTAACATCTCTTAGGGCTTCGAGGAGGAGGAGGGTTTCTACAATCCCCGAGTCAGGGAATGTATTTGAGACCAATACAACGGGCTCTTTACGAACAGATTCTATCGCTTCTTCAGGAATTCTAATGTATCCTTCTGAATCGGGAAATCTCCGTGCCTCGAGAGAATGGTGTTCCCATCCCAGGTGTGTTGCTAAGTCGATAGCGAGGGCGCGGGAATTGCTACCCGAAACCACTACCATGTTACAAGGGCCTGTGAGGGGGCTACATGAGGGTTATCATCAAATCAACAATTGTATATTGCTAGTTTTTCACAATTATTGCGACGCAATGGCACCCTAAGCAGTTCTAAGGTGCGCGAGGCAGGACTCGAACCTGCGACCTCCCGGTTATCAGCCGGGTGCTCCAGCCGACTAAGCTACCCGCGCAAAGGCAAGTCGGCGACCGGCCATCCCATCATAAAGACGACGGTGTGCTTCACTCTACTTCTGCAGCAGGGTCGTTGACCTGCATGTAAGATGGCAGGCCAAGCAACTTGTCGAGAGTTCGTGACAGAACTACTTCATCCAGGCGCTCACGTGTACGTGCTAGTGCTGTAATTGGAATATTAATCGTACTTTCAACACCATGTTGGATCTGAACTCCAATACGTGTCTTGACAACTATGGCGCGGTAAGTTCGCTTGAATTTCACCAAATCGGTAATTACTCCAATTTCCATTCCTTGATTATCTAGTACTGCTTTGTCGACCATTTCATCAGGGGCGTATAGCTTCTCATCGATACGGACTGTGTTTCTCCAGCGTCGCTGAAGTTCACGCATTGATTTTGAGAGTTTTACCGCACCATCATTTCTGATGCTGTGGATTAACTCCTTGTGTAGTGGTGCAAGTTCTGCAGGTTTGCGCATGAATTCATCTGCAACCTCAGGCTCCACCATTATGCGCATCGAGCGCACCCTCGCTTCGTTCGGATGGTGACGTTCTCCTACGATCGTCCCCACCTTTGTATCATTCACGTATACATCCCTCTGGAGTAACTCCTGGATGTCATAATCGTTGTTTGGCATTTTCCCATCTCCTCGGCCTTGTGACTCTTGGCCATTCTATCCTCTACAGTGACGACTCTTATACTTGCCCCCGTCAAATAATGTATTTCCAATTGAGTTTGACGCATAATCCATTTATCTCCAATTGGAAAAGCATACTTATTTCATTTTTAACAAAGGGTGTAAAAGTTTACTTTCAATTGGTGTCGCATAATCATAGAGTAAAAAACACATCTAGGTAAAATTATCAATTGAATATTTAAAAACCCAATTGAAAAATGCTTAAGAGAAACCTCATCAAGAGAGAACCTTCGGCTTACAATAATGGCAATATTGATCCTGGGGGCGACATGTTCACTTGGTGAGGCAGTAGTCGACAAACTCCTTTCTATGGATATTGACGTAATCGCTGCAGAGGATAGCCATTACAAGAGAAACTCCACCCTATTGGAATACTCAACCGCAAATTTGTATTCCGAAGGCGATGGGTATTCGATATCATTTGATGGCAGTGATGCGAACCTTGTGGTGGGCAAGGATTTGATAATTCATGATCTGATTCCATCACGAGCAGATAAATGGCTAGCTCCCGAAATAATTCGGTGGGCTAATGGAGAGGACATGAATAGCAGTCCACGTTATTGGTTGAGTGTAATCGATGCCGCTAATGCAATAGCGCATATCCTAAGGGCCGAGAAGAAAATCAATCGAATCGACATGTGCGGTCGTCGTGAGTGGTTGGCCAAAGATTCAAAATCTGAATTTGAAATGTTATGGCAACGCACTCATCAAGGAACGAGCGGTAAATTCACTGCAGAAACTTTGTTTGGTCATGAAATTGCAGGGATGGATGCTAAACCAATTTCTGAGATTAGTGGTAATAGGCCTGATTTAGCCCCTCTCCACGACTTACTTTTGGATTTGACTGGTGACGGATGGAGGCCTCTAGTTCCCTTCAGAACAGCATTAATGTCACTAATTGCAGGCCTTCTGGTTTGAATCGGGAATAGATTTATTTCGGTTGTGTTGAAACATTAATTGTGCAAACTTCTGGATATGTGATAATTGGTATTCTTATCCAATTAGTTCTAATAAAAATGGTCCAGGTTTATGCTCGTGAGGAAAGAAATTCCAAATACGCATTTTGGACTTTTTTCACTGGAGTTGAATTATCTCTAATTCCGATTGTTGGGT
>JABIGM010000004.1 GCA_018650165.1 Methanobacteriota archaeon | reverse complement strand
TATCTTGGATTGTGATACTGGTTATCGGTTTGTGGATTATTGGTAGAGAGATTTTGGCTGCAGTCATGCACCTCCCCTCCTGATTGAGAATAATCAAAACCCATATTTTGATACAAATACAGGGGCAAGGTATAGACGGTGATTCCCGTGGGAGCAGAAGGGAGAGAGTGATGATTGACATCATGCAACCTGGTTTGACTGCGGGTAACCTCTGGGTTACAATAGGTATCGTAGCCATACTTACTCTCATCTCCGAACGGTACCGAGTTCTGGACCGGCTTGGAGTATACGCAGCAGCGGCACTTGGCATAGTAGTTGGTGCATTAGGGCATTGGACTTGGCTAGTTATTCTCTTAGGATTCCTTGGAACTGCGCACAAAGTAACCAAATGGCGATTTGAAGAAAAATCATCAAAGGGTCTTTGTGAATCAAGCGACGGCCACCGAAGTTGGGGTAATGTAGTCGCAAACGGAGGACTTCCGGGGCTTGTAGCAGTTATTGCATGGGCATTGGGTGATCATGATAATGGATTATGGATATTTTCAGCGGCGGTAGCAGTAGCTGCAGCAGATACATTTGCATCCGAAATTGGCTGCCTCGATGAGAGAGTTCGTATGATTACTACCATGGCAAAATGTGAACCTGGAATCAATGGTGGATTTTCTCCTAACGGGCAACTTGCCGCTGCAGTTGGTTCGGTTATCATTGCAGCACTCGCATTTCTCTCTGAGCAAAATCTGGAATATGCAGCAATAGTTGCCCTTATTGGTTGGATGGGATGTCAGGTGGATAGCCTACTAGGTGCGCTCCTAGAAAATAGAGGATTCATGACAAAGGGTACTGTCAATGCGGCCGCCATTACTTCTGGAATTATTGCAATGTGGTGCTACTTGGGAAGCCCACATCTATGATGTGGTTTCTTCAACTCCGAGTGCTTGGGATAGAACATGCAGAGGAGATGGATTGCACTATTTGCACTTCTGTGCATAGTAATCCCATCCATAGGTCCATTGATTTCTAATGCATCTGCTGCTGATGAAACTTATGAGCCTGGTTTCGTTGAGTGGAACATCAATAACATCCACAGAATATACATCAGTGGCGCTGATAATGATGTCAATTTGACTCGTGATTACCAAGGTGCAGCGATGGGTAATGTTATGATTAGGTCTGGACAAAGTGCATCGATTGGTCCCCTGACAATGCCCCCTCTTGAGATGGGCTTCAATGGAACATTCAACATTTCAACATATGTTGCTGCATATGTGCAGGCTGGAACTGGATTTCCATTAGCTCAATGCAGGACTAATAATCCTGTGACGATTGATACTCAAGTACAAATTGGAGATTTTACTTACTCCGGGACTGTTGTTGACAATGTCTACGAGCCATCTGCGGATGCTCATAATATGAGTACTCAGATCCAAATGGCAAATATTACAGCAAGACCAGGTGATGTAATCTCTTACTCGATGTCCGCCTCAACAAATTGTCCTGCTAATATCAACATTGAATGGGGTGGTTCAGATGAATTCAGTGGTGGTATTGTCATTCAAGGGAATTTGTTTTCTCCTGAAGTGGAAGTTACTGTTGATGATTCTAAATTAGCACATATCCAATTTGTTGCAACACTACCTTGGGGTTTTGATGATTTAGATCAAGATTTTACAACGATGAATATTTTTGGGCCACTAGAGCCTGATGAAAAGAGAATATATGATATCGATATGAGGCCTGAAGGATTTACTGCGACTAGCCCATATGTCGAAAGAACCGACGATATGGGCCGACCCGCAAAGGTGTTCACTGGAATCAATGAACTTCCATCTGGAGATAATGTACTGATAGTTTGTCTGAAAACTGTTGATACTGGAATAAATGGAATCGCTGGGAAAAATTGCGACCATGAAGGAATTATCAGATTCAATGTTGAAGAAGATAATGACCCAATCGCCAGTGCATTCCTATGGCTCTCAATTTCAGGTTTTGTATCGATAATTGCATACCTTGTGGTATTGATTAGACAAGGAATTCTACTTCCACTTCCATTGATGGGCGCACTTGTTGTGATGGCTTTGTTGATGATACCCTTGGCAAATGACATCCCAGACCTTGGCGGTGACCGGATTGTTGCAGATGATGTGCGTGTACCATCTTTTATTCTCCACCAAAATGGTAACTCATCGGTTTCTTTGGATGAGTTACTAGATGGGAAAGATGCCGTGGTTATTGGAATTACTTTACCCGCATCTGTCAATGCAATTGACCAATCAAAGCAACTGGAAAATGTTGTTGACCGTTTAGGAGAACGCGTGAGTGTTGTACAAATCGTAACTGGTGAAAATGTTCGGATGGATGATTTAACGACGATTGCAGATATCACCAATGCGACCTGGCCGATTTTGATTGATGATGGGGAGAGTAGGTTTGCACAACGTATGCCAATGGGGGTTTCTGATTCGGTTGTAATAATCGACAAATCAGGTCATGTGACTTATTCCTCTAGTGGTTCTGCTAGTTCAGAAGATTTAATTGATGCTGTTGAAGAAATTGGCACTGGTGGACAACAATCGGTATTCGGGACACTTAGTCTATTTTGGGGACCGGGATTGGCAATGCTACTTGTCGCACTTCCTAGAAAATCTTACGAGGCTCCTGAAGAGCCACTAATCCCTGGTACTCTTTGGGGAAGTGTTGCTCTAGCAGGTGGAATTGGTTTCCTCATGGTTAATCTAGCACCTTTGGTGATGTCCTTCATCCCTGGCGATAATGATTTTCGAACATGGATTGATTTGACCCTCTTAGTATGGTTTGTTTCTGCAGCAATAAGAGCAGCAATGAAAGGCACTCCATGGGAAATTCGCTTTTTAGCAAAAAGGCTACACAATGCGTATTCCACTGCGTTCAGTGAATGGAGAGAACTCGAAGATGTCGAGAGGGACCTACTTATCGGATTCTGGATGGGGTGGTTCATTTGGTTAGCTAATCCCGCACTTCTTCCTCAAGGAGTTGCAGCAATTACGATGACAGGAGGAGTTGGCATTCTCTCAGGGCCATTTATGCTAATCCTCCACATACTTATTGCAGGAGTTCTTACTCTGATTATCCGATTCGTTGCATCTTGGGGTGGCTCATTATCACGAGCATTTGGCTCATTTGGTTCGGGGCCATTCTCAGAAGCATTAGGGTGGGCACTAATTCCAATCTCGCTTTGGGCGTTGACTGGTGGAATTATTGACGCCTACAACATTGGATTATTTTGAAGGGTTAGATATGGGCCAAGATATTCGCCATGACCATCTTCCCTTCCCAATGCCAAACAGACCGCATGCACTTGTCCAAGAATGGCGTAATCTCACCTTTCTGCATTGGGAAGTGGATATTGATAAATTGAGACCACACATCCCTGAAGGACTAGAAATCGACTTATTCCAAGGAAAGGCATTCGTTGGGACTATCCCTTTTGTAATGAAAAACGTACGCCCTCGTCTTCTACCTTCAGTTCCAGGAATCTCTACATTCCCAGAATTCAACATCCGAACATATGTCAAAAAAAATGGTAAAGCAGGGGTCCTATTCATCACTCTCGATGCCCAAAGTCGAATCACTTGTTGGCATGCTCCCCGCACATACGGACTGCCATACAGGTATGCTAAATGTCGTCTCGCAGTGAATGATGATGTCTTTTCGTGGAAGTCAAGACGTTCTAGTGATGGCGCAGAACTGGAAGGTGAATGTCGTGCAATCGGGAAAGAAACACAAGCAGCGAAGGGATCAATTGAAGAATTCTTGTTTGAAAGATATTCACTTTATACCTCTCACAAAGGTTCTCTCAATATGGCATATACCCAACATAACCCGTGGACCTACCGAGAAGGAGAGGCTACAATCACTAAGAACTCCTTGACTGAATCATATGATTTGGGAATTGATGTATTACAGCCAGACTACACTCATGTGTCTGAAGGTGTGTATGTGCATACATGGTCAATACAGAAGGTGGAAGTATGAGTGAACGAGATTTTCTTTTACTCGATGGCGATTGTGGATTATGCCATCGGCTTGCCAACTTCATAGACAAACGTTTGGCTAAGGGTCAAGACCTCGGCTATAGACCAATTCTTTCTGATGCTGCACAAACGATGATTCACACATTTCCAAAGAAACAACAAGCGGCTGATTCGGTCTACTTAGTTAGGCATGGGAAGTCCTACATTCGTTCAGCAGCGGGAATACGCTTCCTACTATACATGAGGTGGTACTATGCAATGTGGTATCCAGTTCTCTGGTTAATACCATTACCAATTCGTGACATTGGATATTGGTTCATTGCCAAATACCGTCACAAATTCTTCAAAAAGCCGGAAACTTGTTTATTCCGCATAGACTGAATATCAAACTAAAAAGGTAGAAAGATATCTGTATACCTATACGGATATCAATTCTCAAATGTTCGGAAGTGTGCCATTGAAGCGTTGTTAATCAGCCAATGGAATGCCATAAGCATCTACCAAAATACCAGACTTAACTAGAATTAGAATACCCTCTATAAATCCCCATAAGCCTCCAAGGCCTAATGTAAATATGGTCACAAAAATTTGTGCGATTCCGATCCCGACATATCCCAAATAGAATCGATGAATCCCAAGTCCGCCCAGTAGAATTCCAAAAATACCTGCAACAACTCTACTTTTTGCTTCACGATTGACAATGATTTGTTGATATTGAACTGCTTGAGGCTGCCCCTGTTGACTTTGCATATCAATTCGAATTCAAAATAGACTAAAATCCTTTACTATTATCCTTTTAATCCTGAATAAAAATAATGCTAGATGTAAATCATATCTCTGTTGAACTATATTTTCCTAGGATTAAACCGAGTTTTACCAATACCGGCTAAACCTTGAAGTATCAAATGAGATTATTGGTTAACATGGACTACGACTCATTGACTGTTTTGAAACTCAAAACAATTTGCAAGGAAAGAGGACTAAGAGTCAGTGGAACAAAAGCTGAAGTTGTTATTCGCTTAATGGAGAATGATGAAGGGAACGCTCCAGTACCTCAGCAGATCTCAGTACCTCAGCAAATCTCAGTACCTCAAATGCAGCAAATGCAACCTCAAATCATTCAAATTACTAATTCTAATAACACTGGTGTGGCCCAAACTTTTGGTATATTCATAATATTGTACGGTATTTTCAGAATTGGAATGGCGATGTTTTTCTCTGTAATTGATGAACAAGTGTTTATCTTGGAATCATTCCTTGCTTGGATGATTGGTATTTCATTCATTTTTGGTGGTGCAATAACTACGATGGGATACAGAAATGGCCCAATCATGACACTTGGAGTGCTATTAGTCTCCGGTACATTTTCTATAATATATCACGATGAATGGAGTCCGCTTTCAATTGGACTAGATGGCAGCCTTCCGATTTCTTGGTCTCTAATGTGTTCAAGCATGTGTTTGATGATAACTGCAATCCCATTATTCCTACCTTCTGAAGAAATGAAAACAGGATGGCCGGGAACAATACAGAGAATAGTCGGTAATGGTTCATCCAACAGCAGCAGTAGCGGCAGTAGCGGCAGTAGCAGTGGAGGCAAGGTAACTTATTCATGCCCGCATTGTGATGCTGACTTCAAAGTCCCAGTAGGATTTTCAGGTGCAGTACGCTGTCCATCTTGTAAAGAGCGAACAGAAATTTGATAATTGAATCACTTCAGTTATTCCTCATAAGTACTGCCTACGAAGGTTTGACATTGATTGAGGATATGCCAAGTATTTGATGAGTGCTAATAAGATACAATGGGCCAATCGCCCAAAAATTTGGTCTGTAAGTCGTAGAACGCTAATGAATCGCTGCCCACGGGCATGGGTTTTGAGATATGGATTCAGTAAACGGCGAAGCGGTTTCAATAAACATCTACGAAATATTTCTGATTGGTCTGCTCCTTGGCGATTGATGCAGAGAGCTTTACGCGGAGTAATTATAGAACGATTTGAAACACTTTTGAAGAATAGTGTGTGGATTGAAAAAGATCTGGCTTCAAAGATACGTCATCGAATAATTGGAGCAATGTTACGTCAAAATAGTGTGGTTGATGTTATTGAGTCAAGAACTGGTAAACGTAGTAATTTACGGGATATAATGCAAATAGATCGACTCGATAGATTAGTTGAAATCGCTTGTCACCGTTATCATTCGGTCATGAAATGTAAACCAATTGTTGATATTGTTCAAGGAAAGATTAGTGAATGGAATATATTTTCAAGATTAGAAAAAACAAAAATGGATAATATAGACGTTCATCTTTCACCAGATATAGTTTGGAAAAGTGGTTCAACGTGGCATCTATTACGTTTTTCAGTACAGGGTTCTGTTACTATGAGAGATGAAAACCGATTAGAGCACATGGCAATGGTAGTTTGGGGAAAAATGATGAATGGGCTTCCTGAAAATTCTGAAAGATACATTGTAGAAAACCTATCATGGAGCAGAGGTAAATGGAACCGGTGGGCAGAAAGAGCAAACCAAACGCTTGTGGATGATGCTATGAAAATGATTTACCGTGATATGGGCGCAATGATAGATTTGCATGAACGTCTTGGCCCATCTTGTGATTTATCTCAAATTCCTCTCGCAAGTAGTAAGCGAATCTGCAATGGGTGCGGTCATAGAGATACTTGCCCAGGGGGAGAGGATTTGGTACGGGCTAGTTTGGAGCAATCTGCCCTTGAAATGGCAAAGGCTTCACAGTTGAGAAACAAGGTCTGCTAGAACTGCAGCGGGATCGTTTGCTTTGGTTACACCACTCGCTAGAAGAACACCTTCTGCACCAAGAGAAATTGCTGTTGCAACATCTTGTCCATTCTTTACCCCTGCACCACACAGAACTCTTACATTTGGGTTGACTTCTTTTACTGCAGAAACCGTATCGCTAACGATAGAAGGGTCTGCAGTAGTTACAGAAATGTCCCCTCCAATTAATTCAGGAGGTTCTACTGCGATAAAAGTCGGACCCAATTTAGCAAGCGCACGTGCCTCTTCAACATCTGCTGCACAAGCGCAAATCGGGAATCCTTCGGGAAGCATTGCCATTAATTCTCGCACATGGTCCAAGGAAACCTTGTGCTCAGCATGATTGATAATAGTTCCAGAAGCACCTCGTGCAATTGCTGTCTCAGGCTCAAGCCAGCCGGTAAAGGACCCTTGTCCAACTGGATCAAGGTGCTGTGACCAAACTTCAAGACCAGCGATTGAACTTACACTAGACAAGTCGAAAGCACTCGTTACTGCAACCATTCTAGCATTGGTTGGAACATCGGCCATTTGCATACCCAATTTTTCTGCAGTACTAGCTAATGCAGATGTATATGTCTTGAAATTGACGACTACTAATGGCGCTTCCATATCTAAGCGACTATGCAACTCCTTTTTGGAGACTGCGATTCAAAATGTACCTTCGCTTTGAATATGGCCAGGAGGGACAACCGCCCGATGGCCGACAATAATTCCTGATAATTGTGAATCTCTACCAATTATTGCCCCTTCACCAATCAAACAATTATTCACTGTAGCACCTGATTCAATTCGAGCGCCTCTAAGTAGTGTTGAGTTATTGACTTCACCTGCGACAACACAACCATCCTGAACCATTGAATTTTTTGCAATCGTGCGCCTTCCTTCATGCCAGGAGCCCTGAGAAACTGACCCTTTTGCGTACCGTTTTTCTTCTATACATCGAAGCACTCCGTCGTGCCAACTCGTTGGAGTTCCAGCATCGATAAAGTATCCTTCAAAGGGAAATCCAGCCAAACTTCCTTCCTCTGCGAGTACCGGAAATACATCTCGCTCAAGGCTATGTTTACCTTTGGGCATGATTTCAAACACCTCTTCTTCTAGAAGATAGGACCCTGCATTTATTAGATTGGAAAATACTTCTTCAGGCTTTGGTTTTTCTTTGAATTGTGTGACCCTATTATCGTCATCCAAACCTACGATTCCAAATCGTGTTGGGTCTTCCACTTCCCAGAGTGCAAGAGTTCCTTTAACGCCCATTTTAGAGTGCTGTTCAAGCATAGGCGCCACATTCAGTGAAGATACGATATCTCCATTGAAACAGGCAAATCTACCTGAAACTACGTCTCGACAATTTCCAAGAGCCCCTCCGGTTCCAAGAGGTTCATCTTCGGGAACTATTCTTACATCAAAATCTACATCAGATTTTCTAAAGTAATCCTTGATGAGATCGATTTTGTACCCACCTGCAACGATGAGTTCATCCACTAAATCTGAGGGGACGCCCTCTATTACTCGCTCTAATAAAGTTAAATCGAGCATTGGTAACAGCGGTTTTGGAATATCGTTTGTCCATGGGCGCAGGCGTGAACCAATTCCGCCTGCTAGAACGACTACCTGCATGATACGTGCGAACCTAACTTGTCTATTGAACGCATCGTGAACCCGGCACAATTACAGCGCATCATTCAAGGAGGGGCTTTAGGTCGAGGGGGTTGGGGAGAAACATGAATATTCACGAGTATCAAGGAAAAGCCTTGCTTAAAGCAGCTGGAGTACCTGTTCTTGAAGGCGTACACTGTACTAGCATAGAAGAGGCACTGGCAGCCTATGATTCATTAGGGTCAAAGGTTGTTGCAGTCAAAAGCCAGATACATGCAGGTGGGCGTGGAAAAGGTACAATGTTGAATCCGCAGACTCGTGAAGAGGTAATGCAAGGTGGAGTTAAAATTGCATTTTCTCGTGAAGAGGTTGAAACGTATGCAACAAATATTCTAGGAAATATTCTAGTCACTATTCAAACAGGAGATGAGGGGAAACTTGTCAACAATTTGTATGTTGAATCGGGCTGTGCAATTGCGCATGAATACTATCTTGCGCTTCTGGTTGACCGTGAAGACAAGTCGGTTCTAATCATGGCATCTACAGAAGGTGGAATGGATATTGAAGATGTTGCGCACAACACTCCCGAACGCATCCACAAAATCAATGTAGACCCAAATGCGGGCCTACTTGGATTCCAAAAGAGAGACCTTGGAATGGCTCTAGGCCTATCTGGTACTGCTTTGAAGTCCTTCTTCAAAATGCTAGGTCGCATGTATGATATGTTCATTGCAGAAGATTGTGCAATGGTCGAAATTAACCCTTTAGTCAAGACCGAAAATGACGAAATCGTTGCTCTAGACTCAAAAATTAGTTTTGATGAAAATGCAGAGTTCCGCCACAAAAGTTGGGATGAACTTCGTGATTTATCTGAAGAAGAAGATGTAGAGATTAGAGCTAAAGAAACTGGCCTATCTTATGTCAAACTCGATGGAAATATTGGCTGCCTTGTTAATGGAGCCGGCTTGGCAATGGCAACAATGGATGTCATCAAACTGTATGGTGGAGAGCCTGCTAATTTCCTCGATGTCGGTGGCGGTGCTGATGAAGAACAAGTTAAAATCGCATTCTCGATTATTCTTGAAGATCCTAAAGTGAAAGGTATCTTAGTCAACATTTTTGGTGGAATCATGCGCTGCGATATTATCGCAAGAGGAGTGATTGGTGCAACTGAATCTCTTGGACTAGATGTTCCGCTAGTTGTTAGACTAGCGGGAACAAATGTCGATGAAGGGAAAGCAATACTTGCTGCATCAAACCTCAACATACACCCTGCTGATGACTTAGCAGATGGTGCGCAGAAAATTGTATCTCTTATTGGAGGCGGTGAGTGAAATGGCTATATGGATTGAAGAAGATGCAAAAGTTCTAGTTCAAGGAATCACAGGAAAGCAAGGTATGTTCCATGCTGGAAAAATGGTCGAATATGGTACCAACCTAGTAGGTGGGGTCACACCTGGAAAGGGTGGCCAAGAAGTTCTCGGAGTTCCAGTGTTCAATAGTATGGTTGATGCAATTACTGAAACTGATGCTGATGCAACTGTAATCTATGTCCCACCACCATTTGCAGGAGAAGCGATTATTGAAGCTGCAAATGCTTTTGAAACTGTAAAGGGTACTGGAGTTATTATCTGTATTACAGAAGGTATCCCCACCCTTGACATGGTAACTGCCGCTGCCTATGTGGCAAACCGTCCAAATGTACGTTTAATTGGTCCAAATTGTCCTGGAATCATAACTCCTGGAGAAACAGGTGGAGCAAAACTTGGGATTATGCCAGGTCATATCCATGCCAAAGGTCGAATTGGTATTGTTTCTAAATCTGGAACTTTAACTTACGAGGCTGTAGCCCAAACAATGAGTATTGATGAAGGTCAATCAACTTGTATTGGAATCGGTGGAGACCCAGTAAATGGAACTGGATTTATCGAGTGCTTATCTGCATTCGAAGATGATCCTCAAACCGAAGCAATCGTCATGATCGGTGAAATCGGAGGTAATGCGGAGCAAGAAGCTGCTGCATGGGCTAAAGAAAACTGTTCAAAACCAATTGTTGGATTCGTAGCAGGAGCAACAGCACCACCCGGCAAAAGAATGGGTCATGCTGGCGCTATCATTTCAGGTGGCAAAGGAACTGCTGAAGAGAAATTCGAAGCATTTGAAGCAGCAGGTATTGCATGTGCAAGAGACCCTAGTGAACTAGGCCAAGTTTTACTTGCAAGCCTGAAAGCTGCTGGATTAAGATAAGTAGCAACTTGTTGT
>JABIGM010000025.1 GCA_018650165.1 Methanobacteriota archaeon | reverse complement strand
TGATATTACTCTGCTACCATCATTAGACCAGGCTATTGCAAATATATCGCTTGTAGTGTTATTATTGTTAATTAAATCAACAATTAATGCACCTGTAGTTGAATTAAGAATTCTACATCCTCCATCATCGCTAACAACTGCCAGCATTGTTCCATCAGGAGAAACTGCAATTTCATTGATATCCCCCGGCATTTGATACATATGTGCAACATGGTTGCTCATGGAGTCGAATATGTGTACTCCTGCATTTCCGCCTCCAGCATAAAACCAACTATTGTTCAACGCCCAAGCCATTCCTTTCACACCACTGCCCACTGAATTTGAATCGATATTTTCTTTGAAAGATTGACCCCAATTCTGTTGTACAGTTTGCTCAAAATCAGCTAACCCATCACTATTAGAATCGGGACACCCAAGGCCGGCAGTCGAATTTGCAGTACCTGCTGCAAATGGGCAGATATCTATTGAATCATCAACTCCATCTCCATCACCATCTAAAGCCGTAGCCGCTGGTAAAAAAATCACGCACAGCATCAAACCTGACAGGAAAAGGGCCTTCCGCATGTGATAGCCTGTGCGGTTCTTCACTAAACACTTGGGCATAAGTGATTGGAATGCTTAGGAATAATCGTAAAACCCTTTGCCTGATTTACGGCCAAGTTTTCCCGACTCCACCATTTCTATAAGAAGAGGGGCTGGAGCATATTTATCATCAGCAAGCCCTTCATGTAGCACATTCATGATGTGCAAAACGGTATCATTACCGATCAAATCAGAAAGTGCGAGTGGCCCAATAGGGTGATTCATTCCTAATTTCATGATTCCATCAATTGCTTCGGGCTCTGCGACCCCCTCTTGAAGTGTTAGAATTGCCTCATTAATCATTGGGCAGAGAATTCTGTTAGACACGAAACCTGGTGAGTCATTGCACATCAGAGGTATTTTGCCCATACTTTCAGCAGCCTCTAAAACTGCAGAAGTAACATCTTTTGAGGTATCCTTACCATTGATTACTTCAACCAACTTCATGATAGGAACTGGGTTCATGAAATGCATTCCTATTACTTTGTCAGGTCTGCTGGTTGAATCTGCGATCGTACTTATTGAAATCGAAGATGTGTTAGAAGCAAGGATACACTCTGGTTTGCATATATCATCTAGTTCTGAGAATATTGAAATCTTCAAATCTAGTATCTCTGGTACCGCCTCAACAACTAGGTCCACGTCACTGCAAGCAGACCTGTCAATTGCGGTAGTGATTCTTGCACGAGCTGAATCTGCATCATCCTGTGTCATTCTTTCTTTGGATACAAGTTTAGCCAGTGACTTCTCGATTGTTGCAATACCATTGTCAACAAAGTCTTGCTTGATATCAATCATTACAACTTCAATTCCTGCACAAGCAGCAACTTGAGTGATTCCATTTCCCATTTGACCTGCGCCAAGAACTGCCATCTTTGAGATGCCCATGACAAGCCGAATAGTTCCCCATTCATCATAATTGGCTTCCTTTAGTAAAATGTAATCAGATGTTTCTAATGTGAAGTCCACCTACCCGTTACATGCGTGAATGGCTGCACCTCAAGCACGTGCTACGTACAGGATGGGTGAGAGCAGGTGTTGAATCACCTGAGAGCGTAGCTGCCCATTCATGGGGAATGTCAATTCTCGCAATGCACTTGTGCCCCGAAGAGTTAGACAGAATGCGAGTTTTGGAGATGTGCTTGGTTCATGATTTACCTGAAGTTGAGGTTGGAGACCTCACGCCTCACGATGATACAAGCACCAAAAGTCAAGACGAACATGCTGCGATGAAATCATTGGCTCCGCAATGGTTGGCGCTGTTTGAAGAGTATGAAGCACAAGATACTCCTGAATCCAAGTTTGTGAAGCATCTTGACAAGTTGGACATGGCCTTAATGGCCCGAATATACGAAGATTCACAAGGCCTTGATTTGTCTGAATTTATCGCCTCGGCTAGAGAGGTTATAGGCGAAACGCACTTGAAGTGAATTGGCTACGGCCCGACTACCACAGTCCTGTAGTGTAGTGGTCCATCATCTCGGGTTTTGGTCCCGGGGACGTCGGTTCGATTCCGACCAGGACTATCTTAACACATCTACGAATAGTATTGACATGAATTATTTTTCGTTTCAAAATTTTGTATAATCAGCGCTCCACAATAGTCAATAAAGAGATTCAAGACGAGAAGTTATGTCCTCGTTTGTTCGTGCCATTGCAGTCGGTCTTTTGATGCTCACAGTTGCTGGCGTAAATCTTGCTGATGCTAGTTCTACTGGTAAAACTGGTAAAAGTTCTGCCGGGTGTACATGCCACAACACAGATGCTATGATTATGCCATCAATGTCTGGCTTACCGTCATCATACACACCTGGAGCAACATACTCACTATCGTGGACTGGTAGCGGCATGTCGGGGACCGGGCAAGGAGGTTTCAATCTCGACGCATCTGGTGGCTCGTGGACGAATCTAGGAAACCGCGTCCAGCAATCAAGTGGAGAATTGACACACAATTCTGATTTGCAGCGCTCATGGACTGCGGATTGGGTGGCACCTTCCTCTGGAAATGGAGATATTACATTCAATCTTGCAGTTCTATATGCAAATGGAAATTCACAAAACACTAACGACAACTGGGGAACTGACTCCTGGACCATCCCTGAAGGTGCGCCTCAACCCAACTCACCACCAGCAGCATCCAACCTAATGCTATCTCCAAATGGAAATGTGGAAGTTGATCAGTCATTTACACTTTCATACACATATTCAGACCCTGAAGGCGATTCAGAAACAAGTACGCAAATCAGGTGGTTCGTTGATGGAACTCTTAGGACTGCTTTCAATGATGACCTAACTATTCCCGCATCTGCTACGACAGTTGGTGAGACTTGGACTGCCAAAGTAACGCCGCATGATGGAACCGATTTTGGCTCAACTGTTGATTGTCCAAATTCGGCAAATATCATCGATATTGATTCTGATGGTGATGGAACACTTGATGGAAATGATGCATTCCCTAATGACCAGAACGAAGATACTGATTCTGATTCCGATGGTGTAGGAGACAATGCTGATGCCTTTCCCAATGATGCAAGTGAGACAGTAGATTCCGATAGTGATGGAGCTGGAGATAACTCAGATGCATTCCCTAACGATGCAAGCGAAACTATGGATTCTGATTCCGATGGCGTAGGCGACAATGCAGATGCATTCCCTAACGATGCAAGTGAAACTCTAGATTCTGATAATGACGGTGTTGGAGACAACACGGATGAATTCCCTAACGATGCAAGTGAAACTGTCGATTCTGATGGCGATGGAACTGGCGATAATGCTGATGCATTCGACAATGATCCAACTGAAACTACCGATTCTGATGGAGATGGAGTTGGAGATAACGAAGACGAATTTGAACTCGATCCAACTGAAACTACTGACTCAGATGGTGATTTGGTGGGGGATAATGGTGATGCTTTCCCTAGCGATGCTAATGAATCGGTAGATTCAGATGGCGATGGTGTGGGTGATAACGCTGATGCATTCGATAACGATGCAAATGAAACCATGGACACTGATGGAGATGGCATGGGTGACAATAGTGATGCATTCCCTAACGATTCAAATGAAACCATGGACATAGACGGTGACAATGTGGGCGACAATGCAGATGCATTCCCTCTGGACCCTACCGAAACTACTGATTCTGATGGCGATAATGTAGGTGATAATAGCGATGCATTCCCTAACGATTCAAATGAAACTATGGATTCTGATGGAGATACTGTTGGCGATAATGCAGATGCATTCCCTAATGATGCAACTGAAACACTAGATACAGATGGTGACGGAGTTGGAGATAATGCACAACTTGCTGCTGAATTAAAAGCTGCTGAAGATGAATCTGGAAGTTTAATGTTGATTCTTGGAATCATTGTTCTAGTAATTGCAATGGCAGGAGCAGGTCTAATGTTCATGCGAAAGAGTGGAAGCGGAGGGGTTGTAGAAGCGCCTAAAGATTTCACTCAACAATTGATGCCGGGCCAATTCCAGCCATTCCAGCCAACCCATGCTGAAGCTCAAGTTCCGATTCCACAGCAAATGGTAGCACAACCGATTGTGGCACAGCCGGTTGTAGTAGAACCGATAGTTGTTCAGCAGTGGACAGATGAGAATGGAAACACCTGGAGGTCAATGGACAATGGGACAACTTTGTGGTGGAACGGAAGCGATTGGCAGCAAGCCTGAGCAGTGGGTAGCGACTGTATCGACCCACTGAAAGCCCACTGTATTCTCATATGACTGCTAAGGGTAATCGGATGAACCCTTCGTATGCATCCGTTTCAATCGAGTATTACTACATACTACTGATTAGAGATAATCCACGACTTCTATATTATAGCGGGGTGTTTAAATATCGTCAACATTAACCGAAGTTATGAAGGAAGTTCAGTGCCCTCAATGTAAGTCGATATTTGAAATGGATGCAGCAGGTTATGCAG
>JABIGM010000043.1 GCA_018650165.1 Methanobacteriota archaeon | reverse complement strand
GCATCAAAGTGAATTGATCGCTTCTTCGTGATGGGTCAGAAGGTTTCGTAGTTTGACCTTCAGTGATGGTGTCATCATGTCATTGTCAACTGTCCACTCTTCTGGGTCTAGAATGATATTACGTGCGGTTTCGTATCCTTTCCACTTAGGCTCAAGCATGTTCTTTGCTCTCAATTCAGATAGGAACCAAGTCTTGACTCCTTCATCATTACACATAGCAACATTGTCTTCAGGAACAGCTACACCAGCAGCGCTTGCTGCTTTTCTTAGTGCACTTGCTGCAGGATGAACGATTAGGTATGTATTTCTCATGTTGCGTCCATCAAGAACACACTGTTCTACAAGTGGGCTGAGTTTGAGATTCTCTTCAAGAGGTGCAGGAGAGACATACTTTCCATTTTCTAACTTGAATTGGCTCTTAACTCGTCCAGTGATAGATAGGTATCCGTCAACCATCTTTCCTAAGTCACCAGTTCTGAATCCACCATCGTCAGTCATCACTTCAGCAGTAGCCTCTGGTAAGTTCCAGTAACCTTGCATGACGTTAGGTCCGTATACTACAACTTCTCCTTCATCAGGTCGGTCTGGGTCGTCCCATGCACTCTTATCGATTTCAACACGGACACCATTTGCTGGCATTCCTACTGTGTTTAGGCGAGATTTCCCCTTACCCATCCATCCGTTTGCAGATACAAGCGGGCTGGTCTCAGTAAGTCCATATCCTTCATAGCAGTTGAATCCGACTTTCTGAACGAATCCAGCAACATCGGGTGAAAGTGCAGCAGCACCAGACATACAGAAACGAATGTTTCCACCGAATCGTGCACGTACTTTCTTCCAAACCAGCTTATCCCATAACTTGTCGAAGAAGCCATTTGGAGTTACTGAGTCACACTCGACTCCAGCCTTTGCGATTCTCTTTTCTGCAGACTTTTGTGCTTTTCCAACAAACATTTTCTTCAATCCAGTTGCGCTTTCGAACTGACTGTTTACACGGTCATAGAACTTGTTCCAGACACGAGGAACTGCCAATAGTGCGGCAGGCTTGATTTCAATACATTCATCTGCAATCTTTGTTAGGTCGGAAATCAGATTGATGTGAACTCCCATTCGCAGCATCCAGTGTAGATCGAATGTAGAACCGAATGAGTGAGCCCAAGGCAAGAACGCAGCGTTCTTGTCACCAGGATACAATTCGAATACCCCTTGAACACATAGTACGTTAGACAAAGTGTTCCAGTTAGACAGCATTACTCCCTTCGGATTACCAGTTGTTCCAGATGTGTAAATCAAAGTGGATAGAGCACTTGGGTCATCTGCGATTTCCTCTAGGTCAGCGCTTGCTCTACCCTCTTGCGTGAATTCCATCCAAGAACGGACTTCAACACCTTCTGGAGGTAACTGGTTTGCAGGTTCATCTCCTAGTAGAATGACTCCGGATGCAGGCCATCCATCATCAGGAAGTGCATCACACAACTTATCTAGAACTTCAGTATTCTGAACAGCAACTACTTTTGGAGTTGCATCTTCAAGAATGAAAGCCCAATCCTTTCCATGCTGGTGGGTGTACATTGCAGTGTAAGCAGCGCCTAGTGCATTTGCTCCATATGACAGCGCCGCCCACTGGAATGAATTGTCAAGAATGATAGCAACTCGGTCACCCTTCTCAACACCAATGTTTCGCAAACCCTTGGCAACTTGGGTAGATAAATCTCCAAATTGGTTGTAGGAAAGGTGTACCCTAGGACTTTCCGGGCCAGGTATGTATCCAATACAAGGTTCGCCGCCAAACATCTCTTGACTTACCATCAGCATTTGATACAAAGTTCGTGGATCATCACCCTCTGGTTTAACCCATTGTCTGTCTGAAGGTTGTTTTGGCCAAGCCATTTCTTTCGCGGGCATGACTTTGACAGAGTCGGTATTGATTATCAATGCTCGCCCAGTAATACCTTGCGAACATTCGCTCTCCAATCGGCCCCATCATTACGATTTGCAAGTGGCGATGCAGGTGAAGGATGCCAGCATGTTGTGATTTCGATATCCATGCCTTTAAGGGCAAGCAGCGCTCTCTTTTCCGCATATTTTCCAATACCAATCACCCTTGTAATTCCCATACCAACCACTACATCTCGGAGGTGTTCGTCACAGGCTTTTAGCAATTTTTTAACTGCATTTCCACTAATTTTATCCGGAGTTATATTTTTTCCAGTTTCTCCTAGCAGTAATAGTGGGCAATGATTAACCAAAAACACATTTCTATGGATTTCTTCAGGGGTTTCCCAAATATCTCTTAGCAGCCCCCATAGCCTTGTCCCACTAACCTCTTGTCGTGCAAAATCTAGGCCTTCGATTGGTCGTTTAGGATGACGCCCCTTTGGGTCAGAAATTTCTCCAGTGATATTGAGGAAATCTCTAGCGATATGTGTTGCACCAAACGGCACTCCACATTGGGCCATACCGTATGGTCCAGGATTCATTCCTAGGAGCAAGGTTGTGGCTCCAAGATTAGAATATTGTGTAAGATAAGATTCATGATATTCCCATGCATAATTGAGAGGATTTGTAACATATGCTAGATTTGTCTGTTTCAAAATTGATTTAGTTAGGGAATCGCATGACTGGGAGAGTTTCTTAGCATAATCGGTCGCTCCCATAGCCTCTCTCAGCCAGTTATTGATGAAAAAACGCTCGGCCACGGCGGTGTAGCCAGCAACACCCTCCACCGCCTAGAAAAGTTGCGATGCCGTGAAATAGGGTAGGGAATGGGCGAGGGTTGATGGGTGCTAGAGTTGGAATCGACGATATGGCTCTTCATTTCCCACGTTTATACATGGATATGGAGGATTTCGCAGAGATGCGGGGAGCCGATTTCGGCAAATTGAACAAGGGACTAGGACTTGCTGCAATGGCAATTCCTGATGTTCATGAGGATACTGCTACAATGGGGGCAAATGCAGTTTGTCGTCTGATTGATCGTAATGGCATAAACCCAAGAGACATTGGCAGAATCTACCTTGGTACAGAATCTGCTCTAGATGGAGCAAAACCTACTGCCACTTACATTGTTGACATGCTAACGCATAGATATGGCGACCGCTTTGGGAAAGATTGTTTCCGAGGTTGCGATGTTGTTGACATGACATTTGCTTGTATCGGGGCGGTAGATGCTCTCCACAACACTCTGGACTGGGTTGCTCGTGGAGGCGAAGAAGATGGCCGCATGGGAATCGTAGTTTTTTCTGATAATGCAAAGTATGACTTGGAATCTTCAGGTGAGTATACTCAAGGTGCCGGAGGTGGCGCTCTTCTTGTTCGCCACAATCCTCGCCTAATTGTAATCCCTGACCGCTGGGGTGTCTCAACAACACCTGTTCACGACTTCTTCAAACCAAGGAGAGAAGTCTCTATCCAGAGTGTAATCGACCATGTTTTGCAACTTGCTTCCGAAGCAGGTGCTACCTTTAGAGATGGTATGGCTGAAGCTATGATTAAGCATCTTCCAGAATCAACCGTT
Source organism: Methanobacteriota archaeon (assembly GCA_018650165.1). Classification (GTDB taxonomy): domain Archaea; phylum Thermoplasmatota; class Poseidoniia; order Poseidoniales; family Poseidoniaceae; genus MGIIa-K1. The sequence continues at coordinate 21,904 of JABIGM010000043.1, read as the reverse complement.
CGCAGACTAGGTATTTTCGCTCACGGTGAAGAAAACGTCAAAGTTCACAGAGATGAACCAGTATTTGATGGACAATTCTCTAACCGTTGCTACCGAGAAGCGGTCAAGCAGGCTTTCACACACTTCAGTGAGAAAGCAATCAAGCAAGGAAGATTCGATCCAGATATGGACATCATTCTAACCGAACAATGGGCTCGCATCATCATGCATTTGCCATATGCTTTCCAAGCAAAGCGAATGTTCCCTGACGTATTCCGTCACGACCGTCAACATCTTGATTCATGGAAGGATGTCGAAACAGAAATTGGCCAAATGCCTCTAGAGGATGACTTCGAAACCGTTGAGGAATGGGAGAAGGAGATGGATAGTTACCGTCGTGCAGTTTCCAAGACCGAAGCATTCAAACAATTCGTTGAAGATAGAATCGAGAAGGGACAACGTGCATCTTCTCTGATTGGAAACCAGTATACTGGTTCGATTTTCCTAGCACTAATGTCAACCTTTGAGGCTGACTATGAGGAGAATGCTAACCTTGACAATATGACTCTAGGATTGTGCGGATATGGTTCTGGTGCTAAGGCAAAGGTGTTTGAGGCTGAGATTCAACCTACATGGAGAGAAATCGCAAGCCGCTGGAATCTATTCGAAAGGCTAGAGGGAAGAATGGCAATCGACCGTGTAACTTACGAAGCACTTCACAAGGGATTGGCAAGGGAATCAATCATCACTCCACAAGGCGAATTTGCACTAGTAGATGTTGCTGGAAAAGGTCTCGATGAAGGTATGCGTACCTATGCTTGGGTTGAAGATTAATCCTTCAATATCTTCTCAAAATCAATTAGTTCTGGGATATTTACACCCGCAGATTTGAACCAATCTTCCACACTTTCAAGTGGGCGCTTTTTCGAGTGTGCTTTTGCCCTTGTTCCTATTAGATTCCAAGCGCCTTTGGCCGAGATTCCAGGAACTGCAGCCAACTGCTTTTCCGTAACGGTCCTCCAATCTAATCCAGTTTCAATTCCAGTAATTGAACGTGCACCATGGCCAGTGACCAGAATTTGAGAATAATTTTCTAGAGGAGCGAGATAATTCATGCCAACCAAAATCGGATATGCACCGATTTGACGGCCAAATGTAATTCCCGGTTTTCCATGAATCGTGGGGTCTCTTGCCTCAGGTCCTAAGTGTCGAGGAAGGCGAGTTCTACCATCATGCGCCTCCCACCAAACATCGTCTAGTATTGTTCCAATAGGTAACATCTCTTCCAGAAGAGGTCCGTCGAACTCTTCTCTCACACTATTCTTGAAAGAACGGAAATCAACATCATCGATTTCTTGGAAACCTTCACCCTCTACTTGACGAATATTGACTCTTCTAATCATGTGACCTTCTTCCTTCAATTCTCTAAGAAGTTTCAAATTGAGGCCGTATGTTATACTTGATTCACCATTTAATCCAGCAATAAAGTTGAGTCCTGGTAATAATTTGGGCAGCCCTCTTTCACCACGAGTTCTGCCATGTTTGTTGATTAGAGCAATTGCAGACTTCAATTGTTTAGCATCACAGTTTAACCAATTTTCTTCATGGACATTTGGGTCTGCCGATTCTAATCCAAAAGAGAGAACTGCTCCATCAGATAGTGTCTCTACCAAAGTTTTGGTAATTTCTTCAGACTCTTCCAGATGTTCTGCGATAATAGATGGGTTGCCGTTGTCTGTATGCAGGATTCCTAGTCTTTCATCATCACGTAAGCCGTGAAGTAATTTTGCTATTGGCTCAGGATTTGGACGAGGATATTCCATCTCAACAACACCTTCGGCCATGTAGGTGTAAGTATCTGTCATCCCACCTAAGCGAACATGTTCAACACCCATGTCATGAGCGATTCGCACTTCCTCGATGATATCTTCCGGACTGCGCCAAATAGGAACTCCTTTCTTTGGTTCAATACAAAACTTACAGCCGCGTTTGTACCTAACGCATCCTTGGTAGACTTCTACTTCGTAGGTTAGTGGGCCGTTTAGGTCTGGATTATTGGTTACTGCTTTGGATCTCGCTCCAGCTTGTGCCCAAGCAGTCCATTGCTCAGAATTACGCCTTTGGTGCTTCCATTCACTCTTGTCTAAAAAGTAGGATAATGTCGCATCTGTATCTTGTAATGCAAGGAATAAATTGTGACGAAGAGGACTCCATCCTTGATTTTTCCAACCACGAATAGCCCAGCCACCACACAAAATCGGAGTATTTCCTGGAGATTTAGTGATCAACTCACGAGTTTCACGAAGGGATATTGGAGCACCACGCAAGTACTTGCCTGGAACTACAGCGCCCGCTAAAATCACAATACCTAATCGGTTTTCTAGAGAAGGGGGTGACAGGCGGTAGGAATCTATTGTACAATATTCGTAAGGGATACCTTGTTGTTCTAGAACACCACAAATGTATCTGACATGGAACCCGACATAAGGCGGAACCCCGAAAGCAGCCGGTTCATCTTCATAACCGTCAATGACGAGCCAGGATGGTTCCTGGGTCTCAACCATTTCTACACCTCAATCCTTCTTTGGTCGGCGGTGCTTCTTCTTCTTAGAGTCCGCTTCTTCCTCAGCAAGAGCACGTAATTCTCGTGATGATTTCCCACTTGAATCTCCACTCTTGCCCTTTGGGCCACGGTTGTTGCGGTCACGTGGTTTTGCAATATCGACTTTGATTTCACGTCCCATCATATCGCTGCCATTCAGTTTCTTGGCAACTTCTTCGGCCTTTGATTCAGGCATGACAGTAACGAATGAGAATGCCTTCTTGCGGCCCGCATTATCTGCTGGCCAGTAAATGTGTACCGAATCACAAAGGTCCTTGAAGAGGGCACGCAGGTCATCTTCACTCGCTTTGAATGGCAGATTGCCAACGTAGAGTTTTGCACCTTCTGGTTCCTTACGACGAGGTTTGTCTTCCTTAGGAGCATCTGCATCACGTACACCGATTTTACGACCTTTTAATCTCAAGCCATCGAGAGCAGCAACTGCAGCATCGGCCATTGCTTTCTTATCGAAAGTAATGAATCCGAATCCGCGGCTCTTGCCTGTTTCATCTCTCATCAATGCGAAATCAGTAATCTTCCCATGCTCTGCGAATTTTTCACGCAATTCATCATCTTCGACTTCAAACGAAAGACCGCCAACGAATAATCTGCAACCTGGTGCTGCTTTTTGGCGACGTTCTTGACGTCCGCCGCCGACATCACCTTCGAATCTGAAGTAGGTTCGTTCACTACCATCTTCACGAATATCTTCTGCGATGAAAGTTGCTCTTCCCGCACTTCCTTTAGCGAATTGCGCCTCAGCAGCCCCGCTCCATCTCTTTCCAGATCCGTTTAGTGCAGACTTACCAGCCTCTCCACCGAAATCATCAGCTAATGCTCGGAATGCTTGATTGCCACAGGTTGGGCAAGATACATTCCAATCACCATTTTGTTCAGCAACGAAGGTATCTCCACAAGGCGGGCAAAGAGCCCAAAGTACGCCACAGTTTACATCTTCACGCATGTCGATACGAACTACATTTTCTGCTTCGCTAACCTTGGCACGAACAATATCTCTACGACGTAGTCCGTCCGCAGTATTGTGTAGGAAGCGGTCACAGATTCTTGTGACGTGGAATTGTGCGAAAAGTTGGTCGGCCATAATCGAACGATTTGGCTTTCCTTCAACGCTTAGGACTTGGATTTCTCCTGCTTTTTCATTTAGTTTTACAACCTCTCCAATAATCATGTCACCGACTTCAAGTCGGAGCATTTCATTGTGCGATGCTATGCTAATGACACCTTCATTTTCTGTTACGACACCTGTCAAAAGTGCAACTAGGTCGCCGTTTTGTTCAGTGATCCCCGCTCCGGGGCTATTCTTCTCTGTAGTACCAACTACGGTTCCTGGGGTGACGATGCTCGCCATTTTTTTCACGCTCATTTTTGGGGGGGAGTCACCCTAAGGGTGACGGGAAGGGGATAGTTGAGGCGGGGGCTGTTTGCTTTTGAACCCCTATCCTCGAGTAAAACGCCAACACTTGACAGCAGTAGCCCCCATCTTGGAGGTGTGATGTGCGTATATTGCAGGCATTCTAAAATCACCTTCCAGAATTATTTCACCCTCGGGAAGGTGTGTGGCTGAGGCGCTGTGCATCATATGTATGACCGGGGCGCATTTGATAGCGGCTTCAACAAACGGGCGGTCTGCCCCATGAATCTGAACTCCCCAAGGTGGATTTGAAATGACAATATCTGCCATTGGTATATCGATTTCACCAACACGACCTTCGATAGTTTCTCCAAGCGCCCTGCATAATTCAGCAGCATCGGGGTCACACTCAACAAACGTAACTTCTGCGCCAAGTAATTGAGCACCATGGCCTAGAATCCCATTTCCGGCACCGAGGTCTACAACTTTCTTTCCACTGAGGCCATCGATGCCATCAATTTGAGAAAGCCATAATGCTGCTAGATTGCCTTCGGTTTGATATTGCTCCAACTCAACACTATTGCAAGGGTGAGATGGTAGTTTTGACAGGGCAATCGCCAAGTGGCGAAGTTTCACAATAATCACCAACGGTTTCCTTGGTTTTGCTGCTGCTGGCCAAATTGCTGCATCTGTTGAGCCTGTTGAGCCTGTAATTGTTGCAAGTGGAATCTAATGGCTTCTGCTTCCATGCGGAGTCTAGCGATTAACTGGTCGCCCGGTTGTTGGCCACCGCAGAAACGACAGAAACGAGTTCCATCTACCTGCATTTGGCCGCAACTGATACAGAATGCCATATCTCTCCCACTCCAAACTTGTCCTTGAACCCTCGCATTCAACCAACCATCTGCATGAATACTGGCCAGGTTTCGAAATTCTGTGCTAGAGCCCTTTCAGATATTTCTTCCAACCGTGGGTCTGTCATCATATCAGATGGGTCAACACCTGCATCAAGAAGTTCCTTAATTAAACCACGGAATTCTCTTTCTATCGGTGAAGAATTATCCATTTCGGGAGTACCCTTTGGGAGAGGAATACTTCCTTCGTCAGGTACTTCGGCAGTTTCTGTAATTGGTGGAGATACAATCTCAGGAGCAGCCTCAGGTGCCATTTCTGAAACGAATACATCTTCGACGGCAAGTGGAACTTGCTCTACTTCTACCACCTTTTCAACCACTGGAACTTCAACAATTTCAGGTTCTGGTTTTGCTAGGCCGACGCCTAGGATTTCAGCCTGCTGTCTAGCAAGTTCAGCAGCTTGTTTTCGAGGTAGTGACACGAATGCTTTACCGACTAATGCACTAACTGGATAAGGCAAGAAGTATTTTCCGAGTGCTGGAAGACTAGGGTGCCGAAAGCAAAGGATTGAATGTCTTTCGAATGGTCTTTGGTTTGGAATGTCCATTGCAAATGGGACTGGCGCCAGTTCAATTGTACTGCGTAGCCATCCTTCTTGAGTAACTAATTGTTGCATCCAAGGGCCCATGTCTGCATTTGAAATATTTAGGAATTGGAATGATGCTGAGCGAGGGTCGAAACCCTGCTCGCTGATTAAATCCGCTTCAGCCCGAGGTCTATGGAATATACCCATTACTGGCTGACCATGATCTATCATGTCACCATGTAACTCCAATAATTTACGTTCTTTACGCGGACAAAGAAGCATAATATTGAGTCGCGCAGCCTCTCCATCCCATATTTCTCCCCATCGAGAATTCGCCTCATCTTTCATTTGAAGGAAAGTCATATTCGGAATCATTGCCGTGACGCCCATACAATCACCATGCTAGCGAAGAGAGGTTGACTATTTGGTGATATAGGATTCTTGAACTGCAAATTCTGCCAATAATATGACTCCACCCGCTGCTCCTCGAACTGTATTATGGGATAGAGCATCAAATCTAATGACATTTCCTTCAACTTGTACATTTCCAATCGTAGTTGTCATTCCATTGCCCGCCCAGAGGTGATCTGCCCGATTTGGCGATTCATCAATAATAGAATTGACTTCTCTTGGTGAAGACGGTAAATCTAGGCTTGGAATCGCCATCAAACGAATAACTTCCTCAATATCAGTGTCTCGACTAACTTCAACCCCACATGATACAAAGTGGCCATCCTTGTGAGGAACTCTATTGCATGATGCAAATACTGGAATTTCTAGATTTAAGAGGTGCTTTAATTCAGCAACCAATTTTTCTTCTTCACCTGGAATAAATGGGTTGACATCCCCTGATAATGCTGATTCATCGAAAAGTAATCTCCAGCCAGCACCTGACAACGCCTGACGAGTGTGTATTGAAACCGATTTTATTCCTAGTGGCATTAATCCCTTAATAGGCATAGCCACTGGTACTACAGTACAATTAGTTGCGCAAGCATGTCCTTCATAGGAAACCATTGCTTCAGGATTTATTTCAGGAATTACTAATGGGATGCCAGCGACTCTTCGAAATACACTTGCATTGGAGAATACATGGATGCCTCGTGCAACAAGGGACGGCTCTACAATTTCAGCGACATTGTTGGGTAGAGCCGAGAATGCGATATCTACATCCGGAATGTCGCTCATCGAACAAAGAAGAATGTCATAATATGGCCGCGGAGACTCTAACCTCCACTCGATTTCTTCGTAAAGCAATCCCACATTTTTAGGTGAACTTGCAATCGCAACAACCTCGAAAAATGGGTGGTCGTAAAGCAATTCTTGTAGGCGCTGACTAACTAGGCCGCTCGCACCAAGAATTGCAACACTGTACCGGGCCATCAGTTCTCCTCATGAGGCGTGAGGAAGATTCTCCTTATGATGAGTTTCCTTGCGATTGAGGTCCCGTCTTTGATGCTACCTAGTTTAGCATCCCCTACTCTTTTGGCATAACGAATAGGAATATGTCGAATCGAAATATTTTGATGTACACATGATGTATACATTTCAGCTTCGATTTCAAAACGCATACTATTGAGCCGTAAATTCTTCACAGCATAATTTGAAAAAACCCAAAATCCTGAACATAAATCGTTGATTTGTTTGCCGTATAGAGCGACTGCAAGCCAAGTTAGGAGATGATTTCCGATCCAATTTATTCCAGTCATAGCATCTGGTTCGAGGGTGCCATGTAATCGGTCACCAATCACGATACCAGATTCTGGTAATGCTGACACAAGTTTAGGAATCTCTTCAGGATAGTAAGTACCATCAGAGTCTAGCATTACCAATACATCATCACCATCCTCAATGAATCGTTTGAATGCTTGACGAATACCTGCGCCCTTACCTTTACCCCATTGTGGAATAACCGTACAACCCAATTCTTTTGCAAGTTCAACAGTATTATCCTTGGAACCGCCATCCACAACAACAACCTTTGTCGAATATCCCATTAGCTTCAATTCTTCAAATGGAATTCTGGCATAAACATCGGCTAAACCCAACTCTTCATCGAGTGTTGGTAGCATAATGAATAGACTTGGCACATTTTATGGGGCGATGGCTTCACAGTCAAGCCTTTCGCTTATTATTAAGCGAATGAGATGGTTTCTATCCAATGTACCCTTATTCCAGTTTGATCGATAAACAAGTCGCCACGGCCTGATGCGCCTAGTGGATTAATCCAATATTCTGAGTCACTTAATACACTAATTCCGATACCACCATAACCAGCATACGAACAAGCATTGTACCATCCTGAACCTTGGTATAATTCCCCATTGATTTCAGCATCAACATTTCCAACAAATTCCACCATCACACATATTTGATAAGCGCCCTCTTCACTAACAGCAAAACTGTGCGAACCTTCAGTCAAGTACAATCTATCCTTGCCGAGGTTGAATGGGTCATAGTTTCGCTGCGATGCCCAAGGGTCAGGGCGCATATTATCTCCGATAACTGGCTGGAAATCAGAAATCAATCCATCATCTTGGAGAATATACAGGGTTGAAGCCCCACTTGACCACATTTTTTCCCAATGAGTTGATGCTTGGATATATTGCATCATTATTCCTTTAGGCGATGCAAGCGCATGGGTTATACCCAAGTCTTGCAATCTTGCAATGTCATCATATGCTATTGCAGTCGTTGCAGCATTTTGTATCGAATGTTCTTGTTTGAGAATGCCCAGCGTGGGAACCGAAGTTACGCCAATATGCTCTGGAACTGAATAGATATGACCCCAGTGCTCATTTTCAGTATAAACAATAGAATCGTCTGGTAAGGCATCAAGCATATCGAATAGAGTGGCATCTCCAGTCGATGATACGTGCAATTGATCATGCTGAGCAAGATCTACAAGTGCACTATTTGCCACACCACAAAGTAGCAATGTCACAATCATTGCAGCCCTGCCACCGTCGGATGAAATCCCCCCTTCAAGACGAGATAATCGCATTCCTACCAAGACTGCAAGCGGGATATGGAATGCATGCATACTCATTGAATACAGAGCATAGGACATCATTGAAAGCAATGTGACCCCTTCCAATCCATCGAATAAATGGATTGATGATAATACCCAATTGATTCCTAGCCATAAAATTAGAACACGTGCGGTTTTATCATTGCGAAGTGTCCATGCCGACCATAGTCCAAGAGGCAATAACAGCCCCGCATACATTGCCAATGGAGCTCCACCCTGCCATCCATATTCGGCGAATACAGCAGTGCCATCGAATGCTGGAGAGATGATTAGAATGGCAAAAATTATTGAAGCAATTAGGATACTGGATTGAACTTTATCGGCTAGTGTTAGTGTACCACCCTTGTCAGCCAAGATTTTAGCGGCGATTAAAGTAGTAAGATAGATGAGACCAGTAGGGTGAATCATAGCAACAACTAGGGTAGTTAAAGCTACTAATTCCCATCGCAATTTTGAAGAAAACATAGTAAGAATCACAACCAAGCCCAATTGGCTTGCAACTGTGGGATAGCCTGAATCTAGGTTTTTTGCAAATAACGCAGGCGCCATCAGCATTGCCATTATCGTCCAATGGCCACATCCCATTTTGTCACCAATAGCTGCAATACCCAGTAGCAATGCTACAAAGCACCCAGTTCCAAGTAAAAATACGGCAACCTGGGGGGCACCTCCTAGCCATGCTGCAAACATTGGGAAAGCAGGTGGATAGATCCATTGTCCAATCGATGGGTCTTCGAGATTGAATCCTCCGGTACGGCTAATGGAATCGGCTAATGCAGAAAATCCAACCCAATCGACCCCCATTGGTAATCCATAGGTTAGTGGAATGATTGCGATGTAACAAGCGATTAAGGTGAAAATCCAAAACCATGGTGAACGTTGAATAATTTTCACATCATATACCGGGTTAAGTTCAACTCTCATAGAAATAAGTGCAATAATATTGGCCAAGACAAGTAGTGTCGTTAGCGAATTTAGATTCCAGCCGAGAACAAAACATAATCCTGATAATCCCAAGCAAACAAGTAAGCCAAAGGCCGGTGTAAACATCAAATGTCTTTTCCAATCACCATCGGAATCCAAACGTCTTGCAATAGCAATCCCCGGTAAGAATGCGACTTCTAATCCTAGGGACATTGCACTCGGGATTCCAATTCAGCCTTCAAACCTATTTGCGAAGGATGATGAGTTAGAGCCAGTTCGGTAACATCATGGCAGAAGTCATCATACTCCCAGAGGACTATTGGGTATTTGATTTCACTCGGGGAGAAGACCCTAATTTTGAGTGCCCATTCCCATATCAAATCGGACGCTATGATGAAGTTAGGCCTGGGATGTATACTCAAGAAATCTTTGATGGTGTCCGTGATTTACATATCGGTATAGACATTGGTGCACCAGTAGGTGAGCCGATACATGCCTTTGGGGCAGGTATTATTCATTCACTCGGAGTCAATGATGAAGACGGGTCTTACGGACCTACAATCATCATTCAGCATGAATATGATGGGCGACCGATTTGGGCACTCTATGGCCATCTCTCAATGGAATCATTGGAAATGGTAGAAGTTGGAAAAGCTGTTGAAGAAGGGCAAATAATTGCAACTGTGGGTGACAAAAGTGTCAATGGTGGATGGGCGCCACATCTCCACTTTCAATTGTCTTGGGAAGAGCCATTGGAAAATGATATGCCGGGTGTAGTATCTCGCGATGATAGAGAATGGGCATTAGAAAAATACCCCGACCCACGAATTGTTCTTGGCCCAATTTATTGATTTATTTGGGACAGGTATTCCTTGAGCGATAAGATAGGCTCGATTGCTGAAGGATCTTTACCGTGTAATAATGCTAGGGCAATAGACAACCAGTCCATCATAATGCAAAGGTGAAGTAGACTTTCGAGTAAAGTTTCACCTTCACCATTTATTCTCCATGCCAGTTCGGTTGGACAATTGGAAACAAACCAATCCATTCGCTGAATAACTCTAGGATGCATCTTGTTCCATGATAGCAAAATCAGGGCTTGAATTTCAGCATCTTGGTCTTGGTACTCACCAACACCACCCCAAGCAACCGATTCATTGTGACTGATTTCGGGGAATGCGCCAATTCTAGCGAAACGAGCAGAATTTTCATTCAGTTGATTCTTGAAACGAGATATTGCAGGAAGTAATTCACTCGGACCAAGAATTGCGATTGGGTTTTCCAGCATATTCAATGCAAGACTTGCAACATCTCCTTCAGGGTTGGAGATTATATCACAATCTTCAACAGCTTCCTGTAGTCGAGATAACGCATCATCTGAAATCTCAGTTTGTAAGATTCCAATTTCTACAAGTAAAGACAATTGACGTGAAAATATATGTCCAAAAGCAGTACGTGGAGGCTGCCCTGCAGGGCAAGAAATCAGGTACATTGAATCCGAAAGTTCACACATTCCCGAAAGAATTCCACCACTTGAAATTACAATTATTGTAGCTCCTTGGTGCATTGCTTGCTCACAAACAGACAGAGTTTCCTCGGTATTTCCCGAGTAGGATGTTGCTACAACAAGCCAGTCTGGGGTCCACCAATGTGGTAAATCATAATCACGATGGCACTTAACTGGAACAGCACCATTTAGATTACATAATTCTGAAACGAAATCTCCACCAGCGGCAGAGCCCCCCATTCCAATGAAAAGTACACCAGCCCAACCTCTGTCAATATCGGTTAGCCAAGGAAGCAATTCACGAGTGACACTTTCACGTCCGGCCTTAATGTCAGAAACAAAAGAACGGGTTAAGCCAATCTGATCTTGGCTATCAAGAGCAGTTGCTAGGCGAATTATACCTTCTTCCAACTCACTCACCATCCATCCCTAATTGCGGCAGGCATATCCATTCGTCATCAATTCTTGCCAACAATAGGTCCCTTCCAGCCTCATGTTCAAACGGTAATCTGACAGCGACCATCTTCCAAGTGTTGGGGTCCAAAAATTCAGCGGCTGAAGAATCTTCACTAATTGCACCAATTTTTATGAAATCTTTCTTTCGAGATACGACATTAGAATTTTCAAGGTCGCGCCATGATGCACCTGTGCGCTCTCTTCGCTCAATCTTTTCGAGTATAACTCCCTCTCCGGTCCAAGATGCAGGTCGCCAAAGCGATCCTCTCCATCGGATGACATCTCCAAGATTGTACCCTGGTTTTCGGTAGAGAAGAGTTAGGCGAGTTACATCTAAACCATCCTTTCTTCCAACGACGGAAGTGGTGGTAGTTACGATGCCTCCGTGTGAAGCGATTAGGCTTCTGCCCCATGCTCTAGCGAGTGCTTTCGAGCCAAGAACAACATCGTATCCTCCAGTTACAGGACCTTCACTTGTAATGAAGAACATAGGGTCTTCCGGCATATCTGCCATAACTTGGTCTAGGGTTTTCCTAAGGGTTTGAAATTCCTGCTCTGATAATCTGCGGGCACTTGAACGAAGTTGAACAGTAGCTTCGAAATAATTACCCGCCCTGCGTGTACAAGTAAGGCAAACTCCATTTGACATACGTGCTCTCATAGTATGTTTTTCATTATACAATAAATCGTCAATTACTCCTTCAATATCGAGGTGGATTAGGGTGTGCCTTCCATCTACCTCTTGGGGTATAATGCCCAATTCTAGGTCTTCAATTTCTGGATGGAATTGTACATTTCTTTGGATTAATTCATGCCACAAATCCTCAGGTTCTACATTGCTCCACTTGCCTTTGAAATCGACAATACCACACCGTGCACATCGAGTCCAAGGAACATTTTTGGGGACTTTAACCAAAGTTACCCTATCACGAGTACACTTTTCACACATACGATCTCTAAATAGCGGCGGTTCTGCCCCGCATACTAAACAAAAATCACCGCCGAGGTCCATACAATCACTGCCTTTGGATTACTCGGATTCCTCTTTGCCTAAAGCCTTCTCCAATGAAGCAATTTTTGCTTCTAGAGTTTTGGAGCGTGCAAACACAGTCCAAGTCCAAAGCGAAAGAGCACCTATCATGCCGAGGTATGCAGCGATTAGATAGGTTTGACCACTCATCGAGATTCCTCCTCAAAACGGCTTTGCAAATCTTCGAGATGCATCTCTAATTTGGTTAGCCGCATGCCTGCCATCACATGGCCTATGATAAGTACGGTGAATGAAATCGCTCCAATCAATAGAACTGTGCCCATATCGGAGTTTAGCGAACCTTCGGAAGTAGCAACAACTGGCCCAGGGTGCCTTATCTGCCACAACCTTGTTGCAATGTAGGTTACTGGAACAAGAACAAAACCATACATGCCAAATGCAGAAAAAGTATCACGAGTTTCAATTCCATCAGGTTGCGAACGCCTACCCAGTACAAGGTATAGCGAGAGGAGTGTTAGTATTGCAAATGTGTTGAGCCTGATATCTGTCCAATCCCACGGGACTCCCCACTCGGCAGCACCCCAAATACAACCTGACCAAACACACATCAGTCCGGTTGCTAGACCCGCTTCACTACTAGCTACATGCAGTCTCCATGCCCACTCGCTCCGCTTGAAAAACCAGACTAGAGAGCCAACAAAGAGCATTCCAAAAGCAATCATTGCAGCCCAAGCACTTGGGACGTGCCAATAGAAAATACGTTGAGCATCAGGTGCTTTGAAAGCGTCAATAGACACAGATGGAGCCCACGACATGCCTAGCCAGAATGTAAGACTTGCACCGGCAAGGCCGAGTATTGCTAGCGCCTCCCCCCTAATCTTCATCTAATACCAAGCCCGTAGGGCTTCCGTCTTCAATGTTCATGCTGATAGAGTATCAACAACTAGTGCCCATGGAAGTAAAAGAATAGGCGTTAGTAGGCGAACCATAACCGCATTTGGGCGTGATAGTCTGAGTGTAGCATTGCTTAGTAATCCAACAATAGATTCGGTAACCACGCCTAGCAATCCTCCCACGAGGATTAATTGAACATCAAATTCTCCTGTTACCGAAGCAGCCAGTGTAGTAAGTCCTGAGTAAATCAGTAATGAATGGGAAAGTGAATTTAGCGGTATTGACGATTTTGTATTCCACCATGCAAATGCTCTATTTTCAAGTGTCAATCGGTGTATGGGGTTACCACATAATCCCGCAGCAAGTGCTGGGGCTAAGATAAATGCAGTCAGCATCCGCCCTTCCAAAATAGCAGGCTCAAGTAAAGCTAGCATTGCTCCTAAAGTCAGTAATCCTGCAATACCATTGTTTGCAATTCCTGACATTGTTCGCAAATTCAATCGGTGTCCGACATATGATTTACGAACAGAATTAGTTTTTATTACCGTGAATTTACCAGATGCCGGCTCACCTTTCTTCTCTTTGAATGGGAATTCAATGATGCGATCTGCAGTAGAAATAATTCTAGAATCATGACTTGAAATTAGAATTGCATGGCCACCCGCTGCTAAATCACGAACAGTTTCGGCTAATTTCTCAACCGATTCATCATCTAAACCGCTATCGGGTTCATCCAATAATATAGCCACAGGCTTTGATGAAATCATAGCGGGGACAAGGCCACTCAGAAGAGCAACACGTCGTCTCTGACCGCCAGAAAGCATGGCGACTTTATCATGAATTCTATGGCTAAGACCCCACTTTGCCAACAAATCAGTAATATCGAATTCACTACCGGCGGCATCTAAGATTCGCTCCCCCACCAATTCATCACCCATTATGCAATCATCTTGTAGGCAAAGGCCGAAATTTGTGCGTCCCCTTCTACCTTGTGAGTCACGAATGAGTTGGCCAGAGATTTCACATGACCCATTTTCCATTGAAATAAGTCCAGCAGCGGTTTCAATAACTGTAGATTTACCACAGCCATTGTCTCCAGATAAGCAAACAACTTCGCCGCTGTCCACCGATATCGACCAACTATCTAGTACCTGTGAACGCCCACGGCGAACGGTGACTTCCGATAGTTCGATGATTCCCATCAGAAGTTCCGAGCAACCGCATGGGCTTCAAGCCGCCGCCTCCTCCGCCCTAACATGGAGGAGGTATTATTCGGGCTTTGGATAGTTGCGATTATCGCTCCTTTGGCTTGGGCTTGGTATCATAAAGCCTCGATTGCTATGGCCATGACTTTGTCACTTCTTTTCGGCTATATCGTACAATTAATCTGGGGGTGGACACTTGGATATGGCCCTGAATTGTATGACCTTTACACGCGTGTTTGGATGAAACCAGCACTTGTTGAAGAAGGCCATCTTCACACTCTTATTACAAGTGGATTTGTTCACTCATGGGATGACCCGTTACATGTACTTGGAAATATCATCATTATCGCCTTAGTTGGTATTCCACTTGAGGAAAGATTGGGGCGGAATAAGTGGTTGATCTCTTATATGGTTGGATTGATAGGAGGTTCAGTCGCTTGGACCCTCGCAAATAGTGGTTCTACCAATCCGGCTTTAGGGGCATCTGGTGCTGCGTTTGGAATACTTGGAGCATACCTTTGTGGATGGCCCGAAGATGAGGTTTATTTCCCATTAATTTTGATTAGGAAATGGCCTGTACAATTGATAGCTTTATTCTACTTCGGATTTGAAATTTACAAGGCTTGGCAAGTATATGGATTATCTGAAGTAAGCCATGTTGCTCACATCGCACATTTCGGGGGTTTTATTCTTGCATATGCGACACTTCCAATTTTGAAGAAAGGGATCGAATGGGAAGATGAAGTAGAGTTGACTGAAATTACAGAAGAGAATCCATTCAAAGGAGTAGATGAACTTGTCAAACGCCTTCATGATGAAGGCGATGAAAAAGAGACGCGGCAGGCTTGGTTAGAAGAAATTGCAGAGCGTGCAACTTGTCCAATTTGTGAAGGAGAATTACATCTCAAAAAGATGCGAATTAGATGTGTTGTCGAATCCTCCCATGTAGCATGGCCTTGAGTCCCGAAGGGACTCGTATTCACCCAAGGTTCATGTGTTATGCAAACCGCCCGTAGGGCGGGATGACACCAATGAGAGACCTCAAGGCGCTTTTACTAGTCACAGTTTTTCTTATTGCAGACCTCTCTGCACTGGCTTCAGCGGCTCCGGCTTCTGAAGAAATAATCATCGAAGAAGCAGGAGACCGATTACCTGAACGAGATGGTAGATATGCTTCAGAAGACTATGGGTGGTGGTTTTCATATGGTCCAGATTCTAACTTTGATGGTATGGATGACCGACTTGAAAAGGTCATAGCTGGTGAAGATTCGGTCTCTGCTACAGCAATAATTGGCGCAGATGGCCGTAAAACGGTTGCAATAGTTGTCGACTTTGCTTGGCATCCAACACAACCTGAAACGGATGCATTGGTTGCAATTTTACGCAGTCATGGATGGGAGGCTGGAGATTCATGGTTCCAAGTTCTCGATTCCCTAGATTCAATTGTAGTCGACCATGTTCCAGTAAGTTCACTGCTCGAAATCCAAGCACTCGAATCCGTAGTTGTCATCGAAATGCAAAATGTAATGGGCACATTCCTAGAGACTGCAAACCCTGCAACACGCATCCAACCATCTGACGAATATTCTGGAACTGTATACGACCGCGGTTATGATGGTGAAGGAATTGTAATTGCCGTTCTAGACAGTGGTGTAGATAATGAGCATCGTTCTCTAAATGACTTTGATGACCAAGACGATGAGCCAGATTTAGATGCTAATTCCTATGATGACCAAAAGTGGGTTGCTGGATATGATGCAACCTCACAAGCATCCAATCCAGATGGATCTCAAGACCCCGATGACGGTCAAGGGCATGGTACCCACGTAGCAGGAATCGCTTTGGGAACAGGAGACTCCTCAAGAGTTCACATCGGAGCCGCACCGGGGGCCTTCCTAGTTGATGTCAAAGTACTAACCGACAGCGGAGGTACTAATTCACAAAACTCTCTGAATGGGATACAGTGGATGATTAACAACAAAGATACAAATTGGGGAGATGGCGCTCAAGGAATCCAGATTGGGCAAATGTCCTTTGGTTCAATTGGTAATGCACTAGACCCTAATGATACTGGTGACAACGGAACTAGTGCAGAATCACGTTTGGTTAACAATGCAACATATGACCACGGAATTGCTTGTATTGTTGCAGCAGGTAATGATGGAAAGCGTCGTATTGCATCTCCAGGGAGTGCAGATGGCGCAATCACAATCGCTTCTGCTGATGATTCAGGTTCAATCAACCGGACCGATGATTTCATGGCAGATTATTCAAATTCAGGGCCCCGTGAAAGTGATAATGATGATGACGAATGGGACGAACTAAAGCCTGACCTTACAGCATATGGAAGCGGTATATATTCAGCATCAGCAGCTACAGGGACATCATTCCCCGGATCACCAAGGCCAATGGCTGAAGATTCATATGAATCAAAGGATGGTACTTCGATGGCAACTCCGATTGTGTCTGGCGTAGTTGCATTAATGCTTCAAGCTAATTCGGACCTAACTCCAGAAGAAGTAAAAGATATCTTGCGTAACTCAAGTGAAGAGAAAGGAAGTCCTAGTGAATCCGGAATTTCTGACCGTTGGAATGATGAATGGGGCTTTGGTTTGCTCGATGCATCTTGCGCGGTTGACATGGCACTTGAACGCAATTGCGCCCCGTTTTCAGGTGGAGGCGGAGTTGTTGTTCCACCAGATAACGACACTTCCGCTGGAGTAGAAATCACCAACATAGTCAATGGCTCTTGGTTTGTAGCAGGAGAAATAATCAGAATCGAAGGAGGCATTCTTGCAGATAGCGGGCCTTGGAATGAAATAAATATCCGAATTACCCAATATCTAGATGACTTTGAGGAAGTAGTTTTGCTTGATTGGACTTCAGCAGGAGGAGATACTGACTCATGGTATTTGGATGTCCTAATCAAGGATGATTGGTTTGATTCTGAAGAATTAAATGTTGTAATTGAAGCCAAAGCAATCGGGGATGACGAATTGGTTTCTAGCGATGCAAGATGGGGCAATATTGGTCGAATGATAGTAACATTCGGCTCACCCTCTTCTGGTTCTACGTTAACCGACACAGTGAGTTTTAGTGGAACAGCCCAAGGTATTGAGCCAAGTCATCTAATGTACCGTGTTAATTCTGAGGAATGGGAAAATGTTCACACCTTCGATGACACTGATTATAGCACTCAAGATTGGTCATTTACTTGGGATTCATCCAGCATAGACGATGGGTCGCACAAGATTTCGATAAAATTAGTGAATGTTAGTGGTGCTGAATCCGATATAGTTCGTAGAACCTTTACTATCGACAACCAACCGGCAGCTCCAGAGTTGAGGTTCCAGGGAACTGTCCAAATTATGGACCAAGATTTACCCGCTAGTAAAGCAGTAGCAGGTACAATTCTCGAAGTTCATTTCAGTGTAGTTAACACTGGAGATTTAGATGCAACTGACCTTCCCCTCTACTTGGATGCGCCGGGTGAAGACTCTAGCACCTATCCAAATGAAGGTAAATTGCCACGCGTGGATAAAGGCGAAACAATCTCAGTCATACTTTGGTGGTGGGCAACTGAAGCAGGAGTACATGATGTTACAATTCAAATTGATCCGAATGGATTGATGGGTGATGATCAAAGTGACAATGAGTATACATTCTCTTTTGAGATTGAAGAGCGGCCAGTCGAACCAACTTTACGTTTCTTGACTAGCGCAGTTACGACTTATGCATCCATTCCTTCACCGAGCCTAGATCCTGATGTCCCGATTCCCTACACAATCAATGTACGTGTTGATAACCTTGGTCAGAACGATGCTACAAACATCAAAATGAAACTACACACATGGGTAGAAGGTGGGTGGTATAGTACCCCCGGCGACACTAAGACCATTTCAATAGTACCGGGTTCAACAAGTTCATCCGGAAATGCAAAGGCACAATTCACTAACACCCACGATTCAGTTGGTGTTGTCAAACACCGAGTGGTGTTAGAAGGGAATGGCGTCACTGCACAATATTCAGAATTACGATTCAAAGTAATTGTTGATGAATTCGAAGTTGGCTCAAAGACTGGACTAACTCTATCTGATGGAGAGGCAGTGTTAGGATTCGTGGGCATTCCAGATGATGATGACAGTTCTAAAGGCGGAGGATTACTATTCACTACGAAAGATGGAGAATTACATGCTAGAACCCTCACCTCCACTTTTGGGATGCCAGGAGACACATTGATTGAATCTAATTGGGCTGGAGAATTTGCATTTGTTTTAAGAGATGACAAGAGAGTCCATCTTGCTTGGAGCAAGAGATTTGATGATCAACTTGGATATACCTTGGCAGATGTAGGAATGGCAAGTATTGGATTATCCGGAGATTTGAGCAGCGTTACATCATATTTGACTCCCCTAAAGCAATCTGAAGGCAGTTATTGGGGAATGGATTTTTCAGTTAGAGGAGATGAAATTGTACTTGCAGGATACCATAGAGATATCTTAACTGGCGGTTCATGGAATGATGTTACAAATATCTTCATGGTTCATAATGAAAATGTAAAATCAAATACAGGTTGGACTACCAAAATGAACGTCTTATCTGATATTGATATCAAACCACAAAATGGTGACGCATTAGCTGTAGCAATCGGACGAGATACGATTCATCTACTATACCAAGCAATGCGTGATGACGTTACTGGAATTGAGAGAGTGGGATTATTTTATGCGCATGGAGTCATTTCACAAACCCCATTTAATTTCCAAGCACCTGCAGGTGATGATGCTAGCATGCCAGAACTTTTGGTAATGGAGCACAAAAACAAGGACGTACTTGTTTCTGCTTGGATTGAAGGCAGTGGTCGCTCAGCAGAGATAATCACGGTTGTTCAAGATTCAATTTGGTCGGTTGATGATTACGTAAATACATCCGCACCCGGTGCTACAAAAATCATTATGATGAAAATCTCCAATAAAGAAATAAAATTATTCCACGATGAAATAGGAGTACTTGGCCCAGTATCTCGATATGGGATGTATAATCTTGGAGATTCAGAAATCGGTTTATCTAATCTAATTGCAGAAGGCCATATTGTTGGCGCAGGTAGTATCGGAGATGATGCGATTGTGGTTATGGCTTCACCATCTGGACAAATTAGTGCAAAGCAAATCGTGTATCTTTACCCTTCAGAAAGTGATGATAGCGATGGCATAATAGAAATGCTTCTGAATCCATTGCCAGGTGATAATATCGATCAGAAATTGATGTCTTTAGCCGGAATAGGAGTGTTCCTATTCATGCTCTTTGGATTGGTAATTGTTGTATTACGAAGGTCACACCGTGAAGAAGAAGAATTAGAAGTTTCAGCCGAAGGTGGAGACCTAGAATTACTAGTGCTCACTGAAGAGGATACAGGGCCACTAGTCGCCATCGATGCCGATGGTGACTCGGACTTGTTAGTTTCTATGAATTCACCAAAGGTCATTTTAGAGGACGAAGATGGCGAAGAAGAGTCTCGAGATCTAACTGCTGAATTAGAAGCAAAACTAGAATCGGGAACTGCATCGAAGAGATTGGAGCGTAGAATGAAGCGTAAAGATGACCGAGAAGCTCAGGAAATCTTCGAAAATATGGCGAAACATCTTCCACCGCTTCCTCTGCCTGGAAGTTTACCAATTATTGCTGCACCGATTCTCAGTGAATTACCGCCATTACCGCCACCTCCTGCACCAGGTGAAATGCCTATGCTGCTAGGAGATGGAAACTTACCTCCACTGCCGCTTCCAGCAATGCCTGCTCCAGAGAGAAAGGTAACTTGCTCCTCCTGTGGTGCTGGTATCACTGTCAAAGATATGACATTAAGGAAAATGGATTGTCCAATCTGTTCTGAAATAATCAATATGTGAGGCTCAATCATGTGTGGAATTTTTGGTTTTTTAGGAAATAGATCTGCAGCACCTTTGCTTGTTGAGGGTTTGAGGAAACTCGAATATAGGGGATATGATTCGTCAGGAATTGCAGTAAAGAATGAAACTCTACAGGTGCATAAAATAGTTGGTAAAGTGTCCGAGTTATCCAAAATTTTACCAAATCATATCGATGGAAATATTGGTATTGCGCACACAAGATGGGCAACACATGGTTTGGTCACCAATGAGAATGCTCATCCGCATCTTAATTCGGATGGCACCGTTGCTTTGGTCCATAATGGGATTATTGATAATGCCAGAGGTATACGTACACGCCTTGAATCAAAAGGAATTCAATTACGCTCAGAAACGGATTCCGAGACACTTGTTCATATGATTACAATTGGTCTTAATTCTGGCCAAGAGCCATTGGAAGCGGTTAGGCAGACTTTGAAACGAGTTACTGGAACATGGGGGTTATGTGTTCTTTTCAAAGACCATGATTTGATAATTTGTGCACGTAATGGTTCTCCATTGATCATTGGGAAAGGCGATGATGAAACCTTTGTATCTTCCGACCCGCACGCACTTTCCCAGCACACTCAGAATATCTTTTTCTTAGAAGATGGTGATATGGCGGCAATAACAAAATCAGGAATTGATATTACTCGCCTTGAAGGGGGCTCTTCAGACACTAGCATTACAGTGCTCGAAGAAGAATGGGGTGAAGCAGAGATGGCAGGTTATCCTCATTACATGCTAAAAGAAATTCATGAACAACCAGAAGCACTTCGAAGGTGTATAAGTGGGCGTCTAGATTATAAAAATGGGAGTTCCAAACTTGGCGGATTGAAATTAGAACCAGTGCGATTACATAGCGCAACCCATGTGAGATTAATTGGCTGTGGCACTGCACTTAACGCTTGTAAAATTGGGCAACTTGCTATTGAAAACCTAGCAAGAATACCTGCTGTGGCACACGTGGCAAGCGAATTTCGATACAATAATTCGGTAATTAATCCGAATGCAATTCACTTTGCGGTCTCACAATCAGGAGAAACTGCAGATACATTATCTGCGGTAAAAGAAATTCAGTTGAAAGGGGGTTCTGTACATGGAATTGTGAATGTAGTGGGCTCTTCCATAGCTCGGCTTTGTGGGCAAGGCGTATACATTCATAGTGGGCCTGAGCAAGCGGTAGCTTCTACTAAAGCATTCACAAATATGGTCGGCGCATTGCTATTATTTGCTATACGAATGGGTAGAACACGTTCGTTTTCTCGTGAAAAGGGCCAACTAATTGTAAAGAATTTTGGAAAAATACCTGACCTCATGGAGAAATACCTTTCCAATCCAGGACCGATAGATGAGGCTGTTGAATTGGTCAAAGATGCAAAGAGTGTGATGTTCCTTGGTCGCGGCCTTTCATCACCAGTTGCTAGTGAGGGTGCATTGAAATTGATGGAAATTGCTTACATTCCTTGTCTAGCATATCCCGCTGGAGAAATGAAGCATGGCCCTATTGCTCTACTAGAAGAGGGAAGTCCAATCGTGGTAATTGCACCTAACGATAAACATCGAGAGAAAACAATC
>JABIGM010000018.1 GCA_018650165.1 Methanobacteriota archaeon | reverse complement strand
TTTAAGTTCATCAAATGGTATTTGACCACCCGCAAGTGATTTGTGACCACCTGCACTACCCGATTCAAATGTGTTTGATAGAATTTTTCCGATATGTATTGAATCATTAGTAGAGCGCGCTGAAAGGATTACCTTGGACATTCTAGTTCCATATGCAATTACAATATCAACATCTTCTGTTGGCAGCAGAAAATCAGCAACCTGGGACAACGCATCACGATCTGCCATTTGCACTATTGGTGCAAGCATCAACCCGTTTTCAAGAACAGCATCTGTCAATGCCTGCTTGAAGATTGAAAGAACCTCATGCGAACGGGGTGGACTCTCAAATGAGCGCATCAAATCCCAATCAATCCAGGCGCCTAGCCAAGAAAGAGCACGCAAGTCTACCGCATTGAACGAACGAGTGAATCCTAATGTGTCCGTCCTTATTCCAAAAGCCAAAGCAGTAGCCACTTCTCGATTCATTTCGACTTCAGAATTCATCAATAGGGAGGTGACAAGTGAAGATGTTGCAGCGAACTCTGAACGAACAAGAATCGCATCACCAGCCGGCCTTGTTTCGCTAGTGTGGTGATCGATTACAATGTGTGGAACACATGTTTTTGGTAGAATATTATTTGCTCCCGGGTGGCTGAAATCAACGCAGATAACCAAATCAGATTCTTTTAGCAAGTCTTCAACTTCCCAATCAAGAATCAATTTGCGGATATCCATTTCCAATAATTTTACCATGGCACGGTTCTGTTGATGTTCAATCATCCCACCATGAATAATAGTTGGTTCGTGGCCAATAGTCTCACAAAGATGCTTCATCGCTAATGCGCTAGCCAGAGCATCAGGGTCAGGGTTATCGTGGCATACAATCAGAACTTTAGCATTAGTTTCTTCATTTAGCCTTCTCAGTACTTCACTTGCACCTTGTTTTCTGTCGATGGACCTTAATCTATCTTGGATTGCAGAAATGGTCAGGTCTTCAACAGAAATTCGTTCCGCACCTGCGATATCTATTGTTGATAGTATGGGGGTATTTGGCCAATGGTTGCGTAATTCCTGTACTGGGTCATCGTCACAAATTATTTCTTCCAACAGTAAAATCGTGGTAGGAGTGACTTCAGGTAACGGCATTTCATGTAATTCCATTTCAGTAGGTAAAGCCACAATTTCTGCATCAGGCATTCCGACCATTTGGTCTGCGAGTCCAATAATTCGAACTCGAGAACGTGCACCAATCCATTCAGCTAGACGTATTGCCAAAGGGTCGGAGCCAAAAATAAGAAACAAATTCAGCCCTCCAATGTTTCCAGTACTGAGAATAAATCGTTATGCTCACGAACATCATGTACGCGGACAATATCGATCCCTTGGTAGAATGCTTTAGCAGCAATGGCTAGGCTGCCAGCTAGCCGGTTACAGGTGTCAGGTTGGTTGCAAATTTCCCCAATCATAGATTTGCGAGAGACCCCCCATAGAACCGAATAAGGGCGCAAGTGTTCACTCGATTGTAATAATTCAATATTGTGTGGTAGAGTTTTTCCGAAACCAATTCCCGGATCTAAGAATATTTTATCCATTGAATGACCTCTATCAACCAGTTCTCGGGCTTTTGAAATCAATAACTGGTTTACTTCACTGACAACGTTAGTATATTCGGGATTACTTTGCATATTGCCCGGTTCTCCTAGCATATGCATAATGCAGACATAACATTCTGACTGAATCACCAATTCCATCATCTCAGGATCTCTAAGACCACTGACATCGTTAATCATTTTAGCACCCGCTTCAAGTGCTAATTTCGCAACCTTTACATTTCGTGTATCGATTGACACATCACCATGCTTTGATATTTCCTTTACAAGAGGTATCACTCTCTTAATCTCTTCTTCTATAGAAATAATTTCAGCGCCAGGTCGAGTTGATTCCCCTCCTACATCAATCCAATCGGCTCCATCTGAGAGCATTTTAATTGCTCTTTTAAGGCTCCCATAACGAGAGGCTGGATGGAATGAATCGGGGGTTGCATTGATGATGCCCATGATTTGAGGGCGGCTCCAATCACCCTCCTCGCAGACTGCCATGTTGAACCCCCTGTCTGCGGCAGGTTTTATGAGATGTGGAGTGCAGGTGCTAGTATGTCTGAAGGAGCAGGTGTGATTAATGAGGTCACAGAAACCCCCGTTTCTAGACAATTAGTCGAGCCAGAACCAAGTCCAACAGAGGGTTTGTTGATGGAAAGTATCACTGCAAGACTTAATGTCGATTCAGCAGAATCTATCCCTAAAATGATTCATGCAAAAGGTAAAGTTGTTGGAGCAATAATAACTGGTTATGCGGTTTTTTGGTGGCTAACTGTTCTAAAGGCAAATGGCAAGTCTGATTTCAACTCGATTTTTTTCGATCCAACATTTATGACAGTGACAATCATCGCACCCTGCTTAGTATTCCTGGGCTCCTTGTTGGGAGCTTTGAGTAGAGAGCATGGGCAATTAATTCCAGGTTTAATTAGCGGTATTTCACTTGTTCTTGCGTTTTTGTACGCTTCTGAACCCGCAATCATGGGCTTGGTTGGAAGCACCGATATGGGCGACGCATTGTGGATGTCTGGTCGACTAGTGATACTGTGTTCTACAATTTATGTCGCTGCAAAATTACTAATCGATGCAGTACTCTTACTTTACTTACAATCACGACTTAAGAAATATCCTTTGGCAGGAATTGTTGCACCTTCAGATGTTGATTCTCTCCATCATGAAGAAGCACAGAATGAAACCGAGGCTTGAAACGCAATACCACTTCGCCTATATCATGAGCGAGAGACTAGATGTCCTACGTCTAGGCTACCGCATGGGCCGTGACCCCAGAATAACAACACATCTAGCGTTAGTTGCACGAGCATTAGGTGCTGATGGGTTTCTGTTAGCCGGTGATGAGGATGTCGGGATGTTCAAGAATCTCGAATCTGTTAGTGACAGATTTGGCGGAGTATTAGATACAGAGCACGTTAGTGGCCTTGGACATCTCCGTAAGCATGTAGAGAACGGAGGGGTCGCCGTTCACCTTACAATGTATGGTGAGCCATTCCGAACAGCAATTCCAAAGATCCGTAGGGATAAACCAATTCTAATCGTTGTGGGAGGTGCGAAAGTGCCAGGTGATGTTTACAAATTATGTCAGCACAATGTTGCAGTGGGTAATCAACCCCATTCGGAAGTTGCTGCTCTTGCACTTTTCATGGATGCTTGGTTTGGAGAATCGGGTAGCGAGCGGACATTTGATGGTGCTCGGCTAGTTATCGAAGGAATCAACGGTGGAAAGTTAGTTCATGATTCTTCAGATGAAGAAGAGTAAGTATGCATCTCTTTACTTATTCGCAGTACGCTATTTAGAATAAAACCCTCGTGTGCGTGTGTGTTCGCGCGAGTTTATTGGCGCCGTTGCCAATGATTATGACCCCTATACAATCAGCATTTTCGATGTCGGGCGAGTGGTCTCAGAAAGGAGATACTTCTCCCGGAGACCGTTTGCGATTGGTTGATGCCACCGATGGCATTGTTGAGGGGGGAATAATTCCTGAATCAGCATCGGGTCAAGGGGTGCTGCTGTTGGCCGATGGTAGTCGTTTTACGGGCCAATTATTCGGGGCGAAGACTTGGGGTGAAGGCGAACTAGTATTCACTACAGGTATGACTGGCTATCAAGAATCGTTAACCGACCCTTCATTCGCTGGCCAAGTCCTCACTTTCACTTACCCTTTGATTGGAAATTATGGTATACATGCAGGTACTAGTGAATCTGCTGGCGTGTGGCCTCGTGGCGTTGTAGTCCGTCATGCAATGGCTCGGCCAGATCACCGTGATTCAATATCAAATCTGAGCGACTTCCTTGCGTTCCATAGCGTACCGGGAATAGAAGCAATCGATACTAGGGCAATCACTAGAAGGGTCAGGGAGCATGGTTGTGTCTTATGCGTATTTGGGCCAATTGAAGAGGAAGAAAACCTAAAGCAACATTTAGCTCAGTTATCGTCGCCCGAACTGGAAGACCTTGTCGACCAAGTTTCGATTAATGAAGCCGTGATTATCAATGAAGGTGCTACAGATAACCTTGGCAATCCATTACCCCGTATAGCAGCGATAGATTGTGGCATTAAATACAATATTTTGCGTAGTTTGTGCTGCCACTTTGAAGTGATATGGTGCCCTCCCAATACGACGTTTTCACAGGTAGAATCCTATGGTGTGGCGGCCTTATTTTGTTCAAACGGACCCGGTGATCCAGCACATCCGGGAAAAGCAACAATGGCACGTAACACTCTTGCAGAAGCAGTAAAAGCAAACATTCCCGTTATGGGAATTTGCTTAGGCCACCAATTGCTAGGTCTAGCAAGTGGCCTACAGACCTACAAGATGAGATATGGTCACCGTGGTGCAAATCAACCCTGTGTTGATTTGGAAAATGGTCGTGTTTGGATTACAAGCCAAAACCATGGTTTTGCAGTGGCAGACCCTGAGAACGGAATGCTAGCAGCCCACCCTTCGGGGGCCTGCTCACCTCCCGGTGAGAATCTTCACGGAGCACAGGCGAAAGTTCGTTTCGTCAATGCAAATGACCGTACAGTCGAGGGTTTAGACCTAGTAGGACGGCCCGTATTCACAGTTCAATTCCACCCTGAGGCAGCACCTGGTCCTCACGATGCTTACCCACTATTTGCTAGATTTAGAGAAGTAGTCGATATTCATTATGGGGGTATGCAATAATGCCTCGAAGAGATGACTTGAAGACAATTTTAGTTCTTGGTTCCGGACCAATTAAAATCGGTCAAGCCGCAGAATTCGATTTCTCTGGTTCACAAGCAGTGCAAGCTTTGCGTGAAGATGGATACAAAGTAATTCTTGTCAATTCGAACCCTGCTACAATTCAAAACGACCCTGAGATGGCAGATAAGGTCTACATCGAACCGCTGCTTCCAGATACAATAAAGCGAATTATGGAGATTGAGCGACCAGATGCTCTTCTTGCGGGCATGGGTGGTCAAACCGCTCTAAATATTGCAAGTGAATTAGCACATGCGGGAGTATTGGATGAATTGGGCATTGAATTGATTGGTTCTGACCTTGATGCAATCGACAAGGCAGAGGACAGAGATTTGTTCAATCGAGTGTGTCTCGAAATAGATCTGCCGATATCTGATGCAATCGCTTGTAATTCAATAGCAGATGTACTTTCAGCTGCAGAACAAATTGGGAGTTGGCCAATTCTTATCCGTCCAGCATTTACTCTTGGTGGCCTGGGTGGAGGAACTGCATGGAATACTGGGCAATTGGTTGAAATAGCAACATTAGGGCTGAGAAACAGTAGAATTGGACAGGTCCTAATCGAAGAGAGTATTCTCGGATGGCAGGAGTACGAATACGAAGTTATGCGTGATGGTGCAGACAATGCCACAATTGTTTGTACCATGGAAAACATTGACCCTATGGGAGTGCATACTGGTGAATCAACTGTGGTAGCACCTGTTCAATCACTTTCTGATAGGGACCACATGGAATTAAGAGATATGTCACTTTCACTGATCCGTAAATTGAATATTAAGGGCGGATGTAATGTACAATTTGCTGTAAATCAGTCTACAGGTGAAGTACGCGTCATCGAAGTAAACCCTCGAGTTTCTCGCTCATCAGCACTCGCCTCCAAAGCTACCGGATATCCAATTGCGAGGATGGCTGCAAAAATAGCAGTTGGATATACTCTTGATGAATTACCTAATCCGATTACAGGGGAAGGAACTACTGCCGCATTCGAACCAACACTGGATTATTGTGTGGTTAAGATTCCACGTTGGCCTTTCGACAAATTCCGTACTGCAGACCGTACTCTTGGAACTTCGATGAAATCGACTGGCGAGGTGATGGCTATTGGCCGTTGTTTCGAAGAGGCATTCCTGAAGGCTTGGGCTTCTCTAGAGCAAGGGGCTCACTATCCAAGGCCACTAACTAGGGCAGATGAGTCGGAAGGCGAAGGAATGGCTGAAAGAGCCAATGAAGAGTTGCCTGATAGTGTGTTAATCGATTGGCTAAGGATTGCTACCGACCGTAGAATGGGCGCGGTAATTGAAGCATTTAGACGTGGCTGGAGTATCGAAAGGGTTCACGAAATAACGAGAATCACAAGGTGGTTCCTTTATGGATTCCAGAACTTAGCCGAAATAGAAAATGAAATTGTTAGAAAGTCATGTTCTCCAAATGATATTTCAGCAGATGATTTACGTCGTTGGAAGAGCTTCGGTTTTAGTGACGCTCATATCGCTGATGCCCTTTCTGGATTCCCTGTATTAGGCTTGAAAGAGATTACTGCAAGCCGTGGAGAATCTGCTGTGATGAAGAAGAGGCATTCCTTATCAGTGCATCCAATTTTCCGTATGGTTGATTCATGTGCAGCAGAATTTGCTGCAAAAACCCCCTATTATTATTCAACATATGAACCAAATGGTAACTACGGGATTGATTTGCTACCAGACCTTGCAAATCGAAATAAGAAACGCCAGGTGGTAATTGGTTCTGGGCCAATCCGAATTGGACAAGGAATTGAATTTGATTATGGGTGCGTTCATGCTGTGAAAGCAATTAGGGAAGCCGGAATGGATGCTATTTTGATGAATAACAATCCCGAAACGGTTTCAACTGATTTCGACACATCAGATCGTTTGTACTTTGAGCCACTTACTTTGGAATGTGTCACTGAAGTACTGCTTAGAGAAGAATCCCACGGAATCTTACTACAATTTGGTGGTCAAACTGCGATAAATCTCGCATTACCATTAGAATCGAGAATAGAGGATTTGAACCTGCAGTTAGAGATTCTAGGAACCTCTTGTGATGCAATTGATGAGGCTAGTGATAGAGAGCGATTCGAATCCTTTGCAGAAAGGATAGGTCTCAAGATGCCGAGAGGTGCTACGGGAACTAGTGCCGATGATGTGCGAGAAGCGGTAGAGGTAATCGGGTTCCCTGTATTGATTAGACCATCCTATGTTCTCGGGGGAAGAGGAATGGAGATACTTTCCAATCAAAAGCAATTAGATGCCTATCTGACAGAAGCATATCTTGCTCCAGATAAACCACTTCTTGTTGATGAATATCTTGGACATGCAATCGAACTGGATGTCGATGCGGCATCTGACGGAAAGGAGGTGCTGATTGGAGCTGTTATGGAGCACCTCGAAGAAGCAGGAATACATTCAGGAGACTCAACCTGCTTTATCCCAACCCAAAATATCTCTGAGGATATGCTTGCAAGGGTGCGAGAACAAACCAAGAATATCGGATTGGGTTTGAACATCTATGGTTGTTACAATATTCAATTTGCAATACAAGGTGATGATTTGTATTGCCTTGAAGTAAATCCCCGTAGCAGTAGGACCGTTCCGTTTGTTGCTAAAGCAACAGGAGTCCCAATGGCCCGAATAGCGGCAAGAATTACGATTGGTATACCACTTGCCTCACAAGAGATTCCAGTTCCCACATCTGGGCATGTAGCGGTAAAAGCACCGGTATTCCCTTTCATCAAATTACAAGGATTAGATCCAGCACCAGGTCCAGAAATGAAATCTACAGGCGAAGTATATGGCTCAGATTTGCGAGCAGATGTTGCTTATCTCAAAGCGAGATTAGCAACTGAGATACCGGTTGCTTCAGCAGGGGGCGCATATCTAACCGTACGTGACGAGGACAAACAAAGCCTCGTGGATGTTGCTCACGACCTCTCGGACATGGGATTCACAATTTATGCAACCCCGGGTACTGCCGATGTGATTAGGGGAGGTGATGTAGATGTCGAAACAGTCTATAGAATAACAGATAGAAAGCATCCAGATGCTCTGGATTTGATGCGCAAGGGAGAGGTTTCATTTATCGTAAATGTCCCTACAATTTCAGGAGGAGCAGTTAGAGATGGTAATATGATGCGAAGACTAGCAGTCGAGATGAATATCCCATTGGTCACTACAATGTCAGGTGCAAAGATGGAAGTATCTGCTATCAGAGCAATGAGGGAAGTAGACTTGCAGCCTATGCGGCTCAAAGTTAACTACTGATCAACAAGCATCGTATGCTTCAATGATATATTCTGTGAACGGGCTTGTCCAAGCAAGTTCACTTATGCCATCTTTTCCTTCAGCATCATAGACGCGTACTACGTCCTGTACACGCACATTCCCTTCACTAGATCTTGCGACAATGGTCTTAGGTTTCAGGACTTTTCCTGTTCCATGTGGGTCGAAGATTGTATCCAATGCCTCTGCTAAGAACCAATCAGCCTTGTCTCCAGCCTTACCTTCGAATGTTTTCTTGGGGCGCTTTGCTCCAAACATTCCTCCGCCCTTCTTCTTTGGTGCAGTAGTATTAGACTTCTGAGGTGTGCTCTTCTTTTTGCTGGAAGCGCCGGCTTTCTTTTCCTCTTTAGCTCCACTTTTTGATGCAGCGGTACGGCCATCCATCTCATTTTCGAGTTCCTTGCGAATTTCGGTTTCTAATTTCTTGATGATGGCTTCCTCATCTACTGATGATGCATCGCCCTTCATCTTTTCAATGACAGTAAGATAGTGTGAAGCAACTTGAATGAGTGCAGTTTCCATACTTGCTTCGAGTTGCATTGATACTACATCTCCGGATGAATCTCTCCATTTTCTCCATTGCAGCATTGTGTTTGCATGGATATCTGAGCCACACTTAGGGCAGAATGATCTCTTCGGCGGCTTCAGTACAGGAATCGAACGCATAGCCTCAGGGTCAATTCCTTCATGCTCACCACTCGATACATCGTGAATGTGAGTACTTGCTTCCATACCAAGATTCATTGCATCTCTAAACAATCCTTCCGAAAGGTCTAGAGTTCCTTTCTGAACAAGAACCCAGCCATCAGTGCCACGTACCGTCGCACGAACTGCTGCCGCTGCTGCTGCAGATTCACCAAATTGGTAATCTGTGAATACATTAGTTTCGTCTTCACTACCTTCTCCTGCAGCGAATGCTTCAGCAATATCTACGTCATCACCATCGGCAGGAGCGGCGATGCCAAGCAGAATTGGGTTTGCCCCATCTTCAACTTTAGCAATCATATCGAATTTTTCAGCCATCGAGAGGTCATCTCGAGTACGGATAACATCTTTCAGTTGATTCAAATCATGACCTGTAGCAGTGATTGGTCCCCTGACAGTTAGGTCGTTACCACAGGAAAGGCAGAACTTTGATGCTGGTTCGACACCAGCCTCACATCCCGGACAATAGACCCCGCCCATGTTACCCCAACAACCCTTGGCCCCTTTCAATCGAACGGTCGGATGGCGAGTATTATGCTAATTTTGGCAACTGTGCCTCTAGCCGAGTAGTTTTAGAACATGCATCCGATCTAATTCCGCTAGAATCGGAGATAACCTTGGGCCCTTTTCGGCACCTAAGATTGCGAGATATAGGGTTCTATAACCATCTTTAATATTG
Source organism: Methanobacteriota archaeon (assembly GCA_018650165.1). GTDB lineage: Archaea > Thermoplasmatota > Poseidoniia > Poseidoniales > Poseidoniaceae > MGIIa-K1. The sequence goes on along the minus strand of JABIGM010000018.1, from coordinate 57,671 downwards.
ATTTCATCTGACTTGAATGTCAATGAGATACACTCTCCAATCGCTTTGTTATTCCACTCGCATTCTGCTAGTGAATTGGCAAGAGCACCGGTTATGTTTTGGTTAAGCCCACCCTTTGGTTCTTCGAGTACACTTATGCGCAATTCCTCTGGGAAATGAGGGCCGTTAATCCAATTGTGCATACGTGCTAGCCTATCGGATAAATCCTGTCCAAATGATTGCAGTATCTCTAAATCACTCTTTACCTGAGACAGCATAGCCAGATGTCTAAATGTCATGTTAGAATGTTCTGAGTCGTGAATTTTACTCATGCGTAGAGCGCCTTCTGCATCTTCAACCGCAACCTTCTGTCGCCGTGATAGGTTTTCATCTGCAAGTTCAGAAACGATGTCTCGAGAAAGTAAGCGCTCAAATTCATCTGCGAGTTCTACCAGTGACATTCCTGCATCGAATGTAATCGCCTTCTTTGGCTTGTTTGATGCAATTAGAAATCTGAGAATTTCCGGTGGTACAAGTTCTAGAGCTTCCAGCGGACCGACCGTATTACCAGTGGATGAAGACATTGCGCCTTGTCCTCTCAAAGAAATCCATTCATACACCAGTGGATGAGGGGGCATATCACCGAATAACTTTGAGATTTCTTTACCGGTTGAATATGAACCACCTGCTGCTCCATGATCTTTACCAAATGGCTCACAAGTGATTCCAATCCATCCCCATCTGGCTGGCCAGTCAATTCGCCACGGGAGTTTCCCTTCAGCCTTGTTCAAATCTGATTTGCCGACAACTCCATCTTGTACCCAGTGAACGTAAGGCCATTCATATCCAGTTACTGTGACTCCATCGAGACTTCCATTATGCCCGTATGGATTGAATGGAAACCAATCAGGAGCAAGTTCTCTCCCACTAACACGTTCGATAATTTCTCGTATTTCTTCGGCTTTTTCGCACGCTATGCGTGACTTTTCTGCAAATTCTCCATTTGAATAGGATGTATAGTTGTCAATAATACGTGGTCTGACATCGATTTGCTCTAATGCAGCGAGGAATGGCTCGAGGAAATGCTGTGCATAACTTCTACCATCTATAGTCGGATTGCCATTTTCATCAGGGGCAGGAATTGTTGCTAGAGGGCAGCCGATGTACTTCTCATATTCATCTGACAGGAAGGGGTACACTTTGCGTAAAGGGTCTGCCGAATCTACTATGAAAACAGATTCAGCATCAATTCCCGCGTTGCGACACGCTCTAGTAACCATGTCACCAGTGAGAATTTCTCTGAGATGGCCAATATGGAATTCACCGCTTGGAGTAATTCCAGATGCAATAATGTGCTTTCCACCTCTTTGCGACAATGTCTGTGCCGCAAAATCAGCCCAATGCATCTATGCTCACCTCAAACAACAGCTGCGCGAATTATACCACGCAATGGAACTTCGTCCACTTCATTTCGTACTGTTTTGTTAACTAGGACCATGCAAAGAGCGACTTCTGCTCCAGCCTCTCGCATGGAATCTATTGTACGCCTCATGGTTACACCTGTGGACAGCACGTCATCGACAATTACGATTCGTTTGCCAGAAACTTGTCCATACTTATTGGAAAGAGAACCTTTACCTGGTCCCCCGTCTACATTTCGGTGAATCGCAACTTCGCAATCTAACTGGTTGGCGACTTCATTTGCAAACAGAACGCCATTAATCGAGATTCCAACAACGGTATCGATACCATCTCCGCATTCTTCAGCTACGACATCAGCCATAATCGCGCCAATTGCTGCTACTCTTTGAGGGCGTACTCCAATCGTTCTCCACCCGATTCTAACGTCACGTGGCATCTCTTCAGCAGTGCTGCCGGCAAGTAGCCATGAAATTGTATCTTGTGATAGTGAAAGTTCATCTGCAATTTGCTGAGAATTCAAACCTTCTTTGCGAAGGTTTGCTGCCATTCCACGCAGTTCCTCTATACTCATTCCGGTCTCCATGTTAGATTCGGGTTGTCTCTCAGACATCAAACCATCGTTGACAAAATGCGCTAGGAGGCGGAAACCCTCAAATGGAGCGGACTCGGCGAGTGGTTTGATGTCCGACTTCAAATACGAGTCTTTGCTAGACCGCGCAAGGTCAAATATTCCTGAAGAAATCTCGAATCGTGCTCGTTGGACACTACCTGATCCTCAGATTATGATTGAAGGTTCAAACACGATTTTCCGTAATTTCGCAGAAGTCGTCAATCACATGGAAAGAGATGAAAACCACGTATACCAATTCATGCTAAATGAACTTGGAACTGCTGGGTCCAGAGATGGGCCTCGTATTCGATTCAAAGGTAGAATTCCTCCGAAGCGTATCAAAAAGACCATTGTCAATTATGTCAACACATACATCAAGTGCGGACAATGTAATGCACCAGATACTAATTTCATCAGGCAGGATCGAACAACCTTGCTAAAGTGCCAGGCATGTGGTGCTACTCGCCCCGTCAAGCTTTGAGGTCCAGTAGAAATTCACTTGGCAAAGTCCCATCATCAAGGTATTTGACAAGACTTGGAATCGATTCACTGGTGATTTTGAACCAGTTGCCACTTGGATATATTACGCATGTTGGCCCACTTTCACAGAAATCTAAGCATCCAGATTTCTGTACGCGTACATCCTTTATTCCCGAATCCTTTGCCATTTGCTTGAATTGCTTCATCAAATCCAGTGACCCCTTGTCATTACAGCAACCACGCGCAGCACCCTCGGGACGCGTATGTCCACACACGAAGGCATGCATTCTGTATCCGGGGCTAGATATTCCTTTAGGATCCATTCGAAACAACCTCATCTATCGCTTTGGCGAGTTTATGGTCGCGCTCTGTAATCGAATCGACATCATGACTCCATGTCTTGATTAAGACTGAACCCCAAGTCAAAATAAATTCTGCATGGTGGTCCTGTTCCTCACAAATATTTCCAGCAATATTCACAAATTCTAGTGCGGAAGTAAAGTCTGGGAATACAAATGATTTTTCCAAATGGTGGTTGTCAATAACCGCCCATGACACGTTCTCAGCCCCAAATATGAGAGTCGTCGCTGCCTTTGGTTTCTTTTTCGACCTTCTCGTGAAGATTTGATCGCCTTTTTTGGTCCGCTCTCTCGAATTCTAGCAATTTCTTATCATCGATATATGCGGGGCGTGTATGAGTGACTAGAACAACTCTGACCACTACTTCTCTCGCGATGTAAACATGCTCTCCATCCGTGTTAAGTAACTCGATTGAAGATTTACCAGAAGATAATAATCTCCCGTACACCCAAGTGTCTTCTCCCTCACTAAGTGCTCTTGCATCTAATTGAATTTTCACAAGGTCATCTTTCCTTAGACCATGGCGACGTTCCATCAAATCGCCAGTGTGAACGCTAGCAATTTCATCAAGTTTTGGAGAACCAAGTTCTTCCAACATGCTCCGCGCCCAATCCGGTAGGTCCGACATATGGGAGTGTCGGGGCTCCTCCTTCTAAGGTCTGACGCTTTCAAAATGAACCTACGAATTGAAGAATAGGAGCCGACCCGATTGAATCAGAGGCATTCCGATGAAGGTAGTATGGCGAGACCTGACAACCGTCCTTACAGAAGAGGAGGTTCTCGACAAAGGTTTCAGTCGCGGCAAGAAAGCCGCTGACCGCGTCGACGACCCAGTCAAGGTATTTCGTGTCCGTAAACAGTTGACTAGAATGGTTCAAACATCTGCGGATGTTATGTCACAATACTTGGAAGATACTGAAAAGTCATGGCCAAGCCTCGATAGAATGCCTCTGTTCGATAAAGCCATGGTCGATGCTTGTGTTGGATGCGATGATTATCGTCACCATCTTTCGATGCTTGGCTGGGGTGCAAAGCAGATGCGAAAAATCGCAAAGCAAAATACGATGAAAATCATTCGTAGCGCAAGATTCGAGATAATGCACGATGCGCGGAAAGAGGCATATGGTCGCCTTTCAAGCATCATGCGTCGAATTAGTCCATCACTTGAATGGCTTCACCAAAGCAGACAAATCTTGCGTAAACTGCCAGTTATTGACCAACTGTGTCCCACAATTGTTGTATGCGGTGCTCCAAATGTTGGAAAGAGTGCATTCATTTCTTCACTTTCAAGTGGAAATATGGAAGTAAACCATTACCCATTCACAACTAAACAACTTCACGTTGGCCATTTCAAGCACCGTCGCGTCCCTCACCAGATGGTCGACACACCTGGACTACTTGACCGGCCAATGTATGACCGTAATACAATTGAATTGCAAGCAATCGCAGCGATTCAGCATGTTGGTAGCCTGTGCATTTTCTTGATGGATATTTCAGAAAAATGTGGTACTAGTGTCGAAGACCAAAACAATCTTTTGGCCGAAGTCAAGGAGCTTCTTCCAGAAATCGATATGATTGTAGTTGTCTCAAAAGGTGACTTGATGGATCCACTACCTGTTAATTGGGATGAAGTGAAGAAATTTGAATCCGAATGGGATGGTGAGGGTGAACCCGATTTGCCAGTGCTAATTGATGAGGAAGGGTGCGTTACAATTTCAGCGCAAGAAGAAGTTGGTGTAATCGCACTTAGACTGGAGATGGTTAGGCGCTGTAAAGCGAATATGGCTACAGACCCGATGGAACTTCCAGACGGCTGGTACAGGAATTAACGTCCAAAGCCAAATAATTGCAATGCGACAGGTGCAACTATCGCAATGAAGAATATGAAGAACATAATTCGCATCATTTTATCTTGTTTGCTCTGCTTTTCTAGTTTAGTTACGCACTCTTCGTTTTTACAAATACGAGGGTCGGTTTTGACATCAATCTCGATACCACACATTCTACAATGCTTGTGAGAGGGGAGATTAGAAGAAATCTTTGAGCGAGGTGAGTTTATTTTTTTGTTTACTTTATCTCTAATCGCTTTTGCATCTACCATATTTCTCACTCCGTTCGAACCAGTGTGCCAACAAACGGCCTTCCTTCGATTGCATCCTCAAGTAATGACAGATTCCGTCCGTCCAATACTGCTAACTTAACATTGGCCTCAATTGCCCACTTTACTGCCACCGGGTCTACTGCTGCTGATTCACCAGGCTCTAGAGGTTCGGTTCCAGTGATTCTTGCTAATTCAGTCAAAGTCATCTCTTCGATTGGCTTAGCATCATCGTTGAGGCGGGGGTCGCTATCGTGAACATGTGTGACATTTGTAGCGATGACACAGTGAGGTGCTCCGCAGTCTCTTGCCAAAGCAACAGCTACAGCATCAGTCGTGTGGCCCGGAGATGTACCTCCCATAATCACAAAGTTGTGTTCAGTGAGTAAATCTGCAGCCTCTTCGGTGGAATTTGGAATAATTGGGCAGACATTACATCCGGTATCAAGTAGTGATTGCTGTAAAATTGTTGCATTAAGTCTTGTAGCAGCAATGCCGACGGTATCTAGTCTATAGGGCTCGGAGAATGATTGGCGTGCCAAGGTGATGCCCTCTCTTGCGGGCAGACCTCCACCCACAACAATTCCCAGACGCCTTCCGTTTCCTTCCAGATGCACCGCTAATTGTCTCAACTGACCGAACCACTGAGTTCTCTGCTCTGCTTCTTCAGGACGTAGAAGTGAGCCTCCCAGAGCAATGATGTGGGTCGTCATCATTACTGCGTAATGTCGACCATTGATGATGCTTCCTTCTCAGAAGGCTTGAAAGTCCCCGCCTCAGCCCTTAGGGCTGGGGGAGAGCTGTATGAGTGATGACGCAGAACAGGCGACCCGCCGACTCAAGTTGAAACTGGCACTCGAGGACCTTCGAGAGATGAAGGGTTCGGGGACAGAGTTAGTTACAGTAATTATTCCGCCTGACCGACAGGTTTCTGATGCGAGACAGATGCTTCAAAACGAGCACGGGCAAGCGGCTAATATCAAGTCTAAATCAACAAAAAAGAACGTACAGGGTGCGATTGAATCTGCAATTTCATTACTCTCAAAATACCGTGATGCCGGCGAAAGAGGACTTGCCCTATTCACTGGAGCAATTATTGTTGGCAACAATAAAACGCGCCATACTACTGTAATTATCGATGATCCACCCCAGGCACTAATCTCATTCCGATACCGCTGTGATTCTAAGTTTGAGTTATCGCAATTAGAAGATATGTTGGTTGACAAAAAATCCTATGGCTTGTTCGTAATCGACCGTGCTGAAGCTGCATATGGAATTGCCAGTGGTAAACGCATACATGTTCAAGAAACACTTGTTTCCAACATTATGGGTAAGCACAGGCAAGGGGGTCAGTCAGCGCAAAGATTCGAAAGGCTTATTGAAGAAGCAGCTCATAATTTCTTCAAACGTGCTTCTGAGCACGCTTGTTCATACTGGTTACCTGAATTGGAAAACATCCAGGCGATAATAATTGGCGGACCCGGTGCGACCAAAGACTACGTTGTAAAGAACGACTACTTCCATCATGAAATCGCAAAGAAGATTGCTAAAACTACATTTGATGTTGGCTATTCAAATGAAAGTGGCGTTCGAGAACTTGTCGACAATGCAGGCGGACTGATGAGCGAGATTGAACTTGATACCGAGCGAAAAGTCGTAACCGAATTCTTAGAGGAACTAGTGAAATCACATCCAAAGGCTACATATGGCGAGGTAATGATCCGTCAAGCATTAGAGCAAGGGGCTGTATCTAAATTACTTATCAGTGAAGGGATGCGTAAGAATTCAGTAGAAATTGAATGTAAATCTTGTTCAAACGAGTGGTCGGTTACAATTGGTCGCATGGATGCTTTACCTGCGTGTCCAAAATGTAAATCCGATGGTGATGATTTGATTGAAGTAAGTTCAATATCATTGATTGACGAATTCTCATTACTGGCTGCTAAGGGACGTTCTGAAGTGAAATTCATTTCTACAGACACCGAAGAAGGCGCGCAACTAGACTCTGGATTTGGTGGCCTTGCTGCTGTGCTTCGCTACCCGATGGCATAGGTGATATTAATGGAAATTCTTCGAGCAATCATTGAACCTTCATTAGAAACTGCTCTTGAAAAAGTTGGAGTAAAAGGTGATTTTTGGAAGAAAGCCTTGGGTCCCAGTCGAGAACGTGACCAAGGTGACTTGTCATTGCCCTGTTTCCCATTTGCAAAGCAACTGGGGCGTAATCCGGCCGATATTGCAACCGAATTATCCACTCTTCTATCAGGGGATTACGATATTTCAACTGCAGGTGGTTACCTGAATTTTAGTGCAAAGCCGGATTGGCTTTGTTCCAAAGTAATGCCAGCTTCTGAAATGCCAGGTACAAAGAACGTCCTAATCGAACACACAAGTGCTAATCCAAACGGGCCATTCCACGTAGGCCGAGCAAGGAATGCCATCTTAGGCGACACACTGGTTCGGTTGAACCGCATGTATGGTAACGAGGTTCGTGCTGAATACTATGTTGATGATATGGGAAAACAAGTAGGTGTTCTAGCATGGGCGATTGCTAATCTGTCAAAGGACCAAGTAGATTCACTTCTTGAAGGGAAAGATGGTGTAAATCCCCGTTGGAATGGAAAACCAGACCATGAAATGGTTCGTTGGTACCAAGCAGCACAACTTATGCGTGAAGATAAAGATCCTGTTATTGAAGAGGCGATTGGTAAATTAGTTCATGCATCTGAGCATGGCGATGATTCTGTTCTAAAGCAGTTTGAAGATGCATACCAACCTGTTCTGGACGGTATGCTTGAGACACTTTCTCGCCTAGGTATTGATTTTGATACCTTCACAAAAGAATCCAAATTTGTTGTTGAAGGTACGGTTTCCAAACTAATGGAAAGACTTGCTGGTCTAGAAATTCATGGCATGGCAGATAACGGCGCACACTTTTTGGATTTGGGCCAAAGAGGGCTAAAAGGCAAAACCGAATTCTTCTATAGAAGAGGAGATGGGTCTTCACTATATGCTACTAGAGATATCGCTTATCACATGTGGAAATGGCAGCAATGTGATGAATTAATCAATGTTCTTGGTGAAGATCATAAATTACAAGCTAAACAGGTTAGCATGACGCTACAAGAATTGGGAGAGAAAGTGCCAGAAGTGATGTTCTATGCATTCATCAAATTACCTGAAGGCAAGATGAGTACAAGACGCGGTAACGTTGTATTCATGGACGACCTTCTCGAGGAAGCACAAGCCCAAGCAGCGTCTGTTGTAAAGGAACTACGACCTGAACTCGGGATGGATGAGGTAACCAAAATCGCAGAGGCGGTTGGTGTTTCTGCAGTTCGATATAATATTACAAAAGTTAGCCCCGACAAAGGCTTCACATTCCGTTGGGAAGAAGCACTTTCATTTGAAGGAGAAAGTGCACCATTCATCATGTATTCACACACACGTGCATGCTCAATTGCTAAACGAGTAGGGAGAGGTCCAATCGCCGATAGTAAAGGAGAAATCCCTCCTGCTATGCATGATTTATTACGAACAATGGCTTGTTTTGTGGATAAGTTGAGTCATTCTGTCAAGGAGAATAAGCCGCATACTTTTGCACTGTATTTGCTTGAACTTGCTACATCCTACAATTCATTCTATCGTGACTGCCATGTTGTTAAAGACGGAGTCGTTGATGAATTCAATTTCGCAGTTAGCGAAAAAGCAAGAGAGATGCTTTGCTCTGGAATGATTGGTGTTGGGATCATTCCTCTAGAGTCGATGTGAATACAGTATCTGGTGTTCTCCCGGCGGCCTCGAGTTGCGCACCGATTTTATTCAGTTCTGAAATGGCATCTTCAAGGTTCTCTGCCTGTTTTAGGAATCTTGTCGGTGGCCAACCTAGGTCAATAATACCGGGTTCAATTGTAGATTCCTCTATCCAAGCCTCACAGGAGTGTCCAGTACACATTGCAGAAAAGGTATCGAGGTCAACCCAAAAAGTACGTCTTTTACAAACTGGGCAATCTCTACAATGCATACTTGTGAGGACTGTCATACCGTCTTCGCCAACCTGATCGACTTCCCAAATCACGAGGTCAGAACGCTTCAGTGACATCAAATGCGACTTTCGTAAGAAGCGACGAAGTACCTTCCAAGCAGTCTCCTCACTCGAAAAAACCCCTAAGCCAATCGCTCCTCCGTCCTCTTCGGTAACCGAGGGCACGAAGACACGCGAGGGGGCTGTCATGGAGTGTGCTGTCAAGTGGTAGCCCTTCAACCCCTCGTCCACTCATACTCTACTACTGCTAATCCGCCAGGGTGAGGGAATGGTGCATCGGGCTTTTCCATACGTATTGATATGGACTGGACAATTGCATTTTTACTAATGTTTTTTGCTAGCATATCACATAGTGTTTCCATTAGTTTAACCGGCTCTGAGTTGACGACTTCCGCATCTACAGCAGATTGTAAATCTGCATAATTCAGTGTCAAGTCTAGGTCATCTTCCTGTACATCATTTGCCAAGGTTGCCCAAATTGAGATAATAAAAGGCTGAACTTGTTCTCGTTCAAAATCATAGGCTCCATGTGACGCCATCACTTCATATGATTCGAGACCAACACGGGTGACCAAAGAAATCACTCTCCTCTTTCATGGACCCAAATCAGATGATAGCCAAATTTAGTTTTGATAGGGCTTGAGACTGTCTTTAGAGGAGTAGACCAAACCGCTTCTTCGAATTCATTGACCATTTGTCCTTTACGAAACCAACCAAGGTCGCCGCCTTTTTGACCCGAAGGGCAATCCGACTTCTTCCTTGCAGTCTTTTGAAAGTCTTTGAATTTCTTGATATTAGCAGCTAATTGAGTTGCTTCTCCCTTACTCTTCACAAGGATGTGGCTTGCATGTGCACTCGGATTAACCATATTTTCACCTCAGGCGTCAAGATTCCATGCGAGGTACTTGACATAGTTTCCATAAATCGTCACAGAGATTCCAAGACTCTCCTCGTTAAACCGAGTAAGGTCATCAAGGTAGGTATGGTATTCCCATGAGCCACTCCCGTAGCACACAGCGGCCCTTCCTACAGTGTCACCACCATCAAGGTCGTACACGAACGGGCAGTGGTCGGAATTACACGGCATTCCATCAGAATCACCCTTGGCGCCATCATACAATCCTAAATTGATGGTGTACTTAGAAGCCATTTGTGGATTAGCAACTTTGTATTCCTCAGCCAATCTTTCAATGTGGCCATAATCTTCGGGATGGTTTGCAAAGAGGGTTACTGAGTCGGATCGACTTTGGTCGATGTCGACATGATTCATGTCTAGATTAACATAGAGTCTCAGGTTCATTGCTAAATCTTGATTCATTTCGTCAACATATGCAGTTGAACCCCACAATCCCTCTTCTTCTCCACCCCATGTGCAAAAGCGTAATGTTCGCTCTGGCTCACCGTTTTCAATGATATACTCGGAAAACATTGTAGCCATTTCCAAAACAGATGCAGTTCCAGATGTGTCGTCGATTGCTCCAGGTCCGTGATATACAGTATCATGGTGGCCACCGACAATCAGTAATTCGTCACTAGTCCCGTAATATGTTCCACATGGAACTCTGATAGTCAATTCTTGATTATTGGTGACATCGATTATCATCTCGAGTCTGCCACTGCCATTAATGACAACAGATTCTAAAATCTCTCCAGCATCTTTACTCATAGCGATGAATGCCAATTGTGATGGTGCAGAGCCACCATTTGCTTCCACAATGGCATCATAACCTGTTCCTTTGAATATTGGTACGCAATCATTGCCCTCGATTTTGCCACAATTGTAGTCCTTGTTAACGCGAATAATCGCATCAAGGCCATATTCTATAGCGCTAGTCATGATGAATGTATTACCGGTTTTAGTACCGCCGCCTTCGATATAACCAACCTTGCCAGCAGCCGATGACCAAAGTGCATCATCAGACCCGTTTCCTAAGTGAACAACTTCCATGTCCTGTCCAAACATAATAGACGACTCACCTGAAAACCCTTGGATTACGTAATCGATTCTGTGGTTAAATGAGGTAATCTGCTGACCTACATCCGCGGTGGAACAAGGTACGACTCCGATGCCACCAACAGCTCCTGGTACACATACTCTCAAACTTGGTTCGCTGTTTATGCTGTGCATCGGAACTTCATAGGTATGAAGAGTCGATTGATAGCCCAATTCTTCGAATGTATTTGCAATGTATTCTGCAGCAGCCTGTTCTTCTGCAGAACCACTCATCCGTCCTTTCCAGTCTGGGTGCCCAAGATTCACTAAATCCTCAGCATAGCCTCTTGCACGGTCTTGTTCAAACACCATAGACGCCCCATAGTCTACAGGATCATCATCGAGCATGAAGTAAAGAAGTGATGATGAAATGAATAGCACAACTAGTACGATTGCCATTGCAGTTGTGCTTTGGAAGAATTCAAGTGCCGATCGTCGGTTTTTTGCCTCTGCCCAATCCTCTACAACTTCAGCAGAAATGATGTCATCGCTAGCACTCATTGCAATTCCTCTCCAGTCCAACGTTTAGTCAATTTGTTATCCTTTCCCAGGTGGTCAAGAATGCGTGAAACTATGAAATCAACCAAATCCTCCATTGTCTTTGGTAGATTGTAGAATCCAGGCGATGCTGGCATTACGATTACTCCCCAACTAGATATTTTTGCCATGTTTTCTAAATGAATAGTCGCATATGGTGCTTCTCGTGGTACAATTATCAGTTTTCTTCTTTCCTTTAGAGCAACAATTGCAGATCTAGTTGCAAGGTTATCGCCAATGCCGGCTGCGAGTTTTCCAAGTGTCGAACCACTGCATGGGCATATCACTACCGCATCTATTTCTGCAGAACCAGATGCTGACTTGGCCGCAATGTCATCATTACTTTCTAGAATAGCGCCAGTTCTTTTCGCTAAAACTTCAGGTGTTAGCCCCTCACATTCATGAGACATTGTAAGGCGACCGGAGTCTGTTACAACCAGCCGGGCAGTACTTCCAAGGATTTCAGCAAGACGCACGCCATATGCTGCGCCAGAAGCGCCAGAAATTACCAACACAATCTCGCCCATCAAACAATTCTCGTATGGAATCATGTATCAAGGTATGTCCATGGCTGTGCGAAGTACCGTTTCCAATACATCTACTGCTTTAGTGAAGGAAGTAGGGTCTATAGACCAGCCGACTCTAAGCCATTCGTCCATCCCCTGTCCAAACATACATCCGGGCACTGCAAGTAGTCCATGCTCTTTTCCGATAGTATCTATCATTTCGAGAGTGTTCACTCCGGGAACCCTGAATGCTCCAAACACTCCCGAGGGCGGTGGTGTCCATTCAATTTCCAGTCGTTCCAGTGCCTTTTTTAGTACTGGAATATTTTGTTCCCGATATTTCTCAATCAATTGAACTGGCTCATCCAGCCTGTTACGAATATGGTCAACAATACGAATCGTTGGTGAAGACATCATCCCCTCCATATTATGAAATGCATTTGCCACATTCGAAATTATTTCTTCACTTGCAATAATCCACCCATATCGAAGGACACCAAGTCCATGGATTTTTGTCAACGAGGATAATGAGATACAGTGCTCCCCTTCAGTAAACATTGGTTTCCATCCTCTATCAGCTGCTGCATAGACTTCATCACTAATTATCCGAACATCCATCTCTTTGCACTTTTCGACTAACCAGTTTCTGTCATCATCGGTAAATGACCAACCGACTGGGTTCAGTTGCGGGGTTACCATCAATAAATCGACATTCGAGAGGGTGGTTTCCCATTCGTTACGATCGATTATCCAAGCACCCGAAGTCGGCAGTCTATGTACTGCAATTGTTTCTAGTCCGAGAATTCTAGCAGCCTGGCTAACCGGTCCATAAGATGGCATTTCTACCGCTACCTTGCCACCACGTGATGCGGCTGAGATTGCGAGATTTATTCCTTGAGTCGCTCCTAAGCAGAGGTGGATATTCTCCACTGGGATGGCATACATTTCGCTGACTACATCCCGCTCATCAATACCCGGGCCCCTGTGGTCTCTCCAAACATCTGGCACTTGACCGAGTTCCCATGGGAATTGTAGGCCGGAAAAAGAAAGATTGTGCGGTCGTTGTTCCTTTAATCGAGGTATATACCACTTAAGATAAGCAACAGGCGGAATCATTGAGCCACGGGCAGGACCTCCTGCCTCTGGATAGTATCCTGCCATAGGGCGACATGTACAGCAGCCATCTAATAGACTTCACATTTCAATTGCTTATTTCTCTAGAAAGGCAATTTGCATTGGAAATGAGTGCATTGAGAACCATTTCTGTAGTTATATTATGGCCTAACGCAGCTAAACTTGTTGTAGTATCCTGTCCTAAACCGCATCCGCTAACCATCTCGACTCTACCGGGGGGTGTATTACAATTCACAGTTAGTCCATGGCGACTAGTCCATCGCAGGAACGATAGTCCGATTGAACAGATTTTGTTCTCTCCAACCCACACGCCCTGCATTCTCGTATCTCTTCTGCCCTCTACTCCTAATTGTGCAAGTGCAGAAATCACCCACTCTTCTAAAATTGCAATTACAGCTTTGACATTAGATTCACCATCTTTATCCCATTTGATAATTGGGTATACTACCAATTGTCCTGGGCCATGCCAAGTTAAGCCTCCGCCCCTGTCAACAGATGATGTATCATACCCTATTGGGGGGCTAATTCCATCATTACGTGCCCTAGGGCCAACGGTGACAATTTCTTCATGCTGACAAACGAGAATCGTATCTTCGATTTCATCATCGATTCGCTTAGATTGCATTACACGCATCAACTCATCTGCACTTGAGTGGGAGACTACTCCGAGATTATTGATGTGCAAAGGGCGCATATTAATACCTCAAAAACGGCCACTGCTTCCAAATCCGCCTTCGCCTCTTTCAGTGGTTGATAATTCTTCAAAACTAACTTCTCTGTATGTCGTTATTGGAACTGGAGCGATTAGCATTTGAGCAATACGTTCGCCTTTCGCTAACTCGATACAATCGCCTTCTCCAATCCATGTTGCTAAGACCATCAATTCTCCGCGATAATCTGAATCTATGGTTCCAACACCATTAGGCATAATCATACCCTTTGCACCCAAAGATGAACGTGATCTGATTTGACCTTCCCATCCCTCGGGAATCGCAACAGCTAATCCAGTTCGAATTTTGGTCGACTTGCCCTTTGTAACAACAGTCGACTCAAGTGCGCGCAAATCCCAGCCGGCGGCTGATTTGGTACCTTGTGTTGGCTGTGATGCCTCGGAATCTAGTTTGGCGAAGAGTACTTCCACATTCGGCCTCATCATGTTTGACCCGAAGGGTAGGGGGCTCTCAAGGCCTTTGGTTGTGTCACGGCCTACATGTAACGGCTGACTAACTTACAAATCTTCAATTTAGACTTAATGACAGAGATGATAAACCTCCGACGCCCATCTAGGTGAGCCTGACAGTCTGCAATCTTGCTCAAGAACCGGCCTCAACTGGGGTGGTTGATTAAGCAACATTATAGGCCAGTTTATACGGCATACAAAATCCACTGCGAGTGAAATATGGGAGGGAGAGAAAATGGAGCCACAATCACACAATACAGACGGCTTTGATTTAGATCTAACTTCTGAATTTTCAGAACCGATGCTTAAGGAATCTCTAGACCGTTTTGTCCTATTTCCTATAGAGCATTCAGAGATTTGGGACATGTACAAGCAACATGCTGCTTCTTTCTGGACGGCTGAGGAAATAGATTTGGCTGAAGATGCTAAAGATTGGGCTTCTCTCTCTGCGGATGAGCAACATTTCCTAAAACATGTATTGGCATTCTTTGCAGCATCTGATGGAATTGTAAATGAAAATCTTGTAGTCAATTTCGCAAATGAAGTACAGTGGGCTGAAGCCCGTGCATTCTACGGGTTCCAGATTATGATGGAAAATATCCATGCCGAAACCTATTCGTTACTGATTGATACATACATCAAGGACCCAAATGAGAAAGATCACTTATTCAAGGCTCTAGAAACCGTGCCATCTGTTGAGAAAAAGGGAACTTGGGCATTACGGTGGCTAGATAGAAAGCGTGCATCATTTGCTGAGAGATTAGTAGCCTTTGCCGCTGTTGAAGGAATATTCTTCTCCGGCTCCTTTTGTGCAATCTTCTGGCTGAAGAAGCGCGGATTAATGCCTGGTTTGACATTCTCAAATGAATTGATTAGTCGTGATGAAGGATTGCATTGTGACTTTGCTTGCCTCCTACATTCAAACCTAGTACGTGGTGCTGGTGAAATGAAGATACACCAGATTATTTCGGAGGCTGTTGAAATCGAAATCGAATTCGTAACTAGTGCACTTCCAGTTTCATTGATTGGAATGAATTCGGACTTGATGCAGCAATACATCCATTTCGTCGCTGACCGTCTACTAATTTCTCTTGGCGCTACTAAACTCTACAATGCAGAGAATCCTTTCCCTTGGATGGAAATGATTTCGATGCAAGGAAAAACCAACTTCTTCGAAAAGAGAGTTGGGGAATACCAGAAGGCTGGCGTAATGGGCTCATCAAGCCTAGGAGCGGTCCAGCAGCGCTTCTCAATGGAGGAAGACTTCTAAACCGCCCGCGTAGCAGGACGGATGTTGCACACTCAAATGATATGATACAGGAGGACAAAGAATATGGGTCTACAAGTGGTTAAGAGGAATGGAGACAAAGAAGATGTTCGTTTCGATGCGATTCAGGAGAAGTTAACAAATCTCTCAGCAGGATTGCATGAGACTTGGGTAGATCCAGGAATGGTTACCAAATTGGTCATCGAAGGTCTTTATGATGGTGTTACAACATCTGAACTCGATGAATTAGCTGCTGAGACAGCAGCATCCCTTGCGTCACATCACCCCGATTATTCAAAATTGGCAGCACGTATTTGTGTTGACAATCTACACCGCTCTACAAAGGGCGTCTTCAGTGAAGTCGTTTCAGACTTGAGGCATTTCATTGACCCAGAATCGGGAAAGCATGCACCTCTTATTTCAGAAGAAGTATATGAGATAATTATGGCGAACAAGGATGTTCTAGATTCACACATCGATTACAATCGCGACCATAATTACGATTATTTCGGGTTTAAGACACTTGAGCGCTCCTACCTACTCCGACTTAATGGCGAGGTGGTTGAGAGGCCACAACATATGTTAATGCGTGTCGCAGTGGGCATCCATCATGGTAACATCGCAAAAGCATTGGAATCATATGATTTGATGAGCGAAGGGTGGTTTACACACGCTACACCTACTTTATTCAATTCAGGAACACCAACCCCCCAGATGTCCTCATGTTTCCTTCTTACAATGCAAGAAGATTCGTTGGATGGAATCTATGACACATTGAAGCAGTGCGCTAGAATTTCAAAGTCCGCAGGCGGAATCGGTTTATCGATTCACCAAATTCGTTCTAAGGGATCATACATCAAAGGTACCAATGGCCATTCCAATGGACTAGTGCCAATGCTTCGTGTGTTCAACGACACAGCACGCTATGTCGACCAAGGAGGCGGAAAGCGTAAAGGAAGTATTGCAATTTACCTAGAGCCTTGGCACCCTGACATCTTCGAATTCCTAGACTTGCGTAAGAACCATGGGAAAGAAGAGATGAGAGCTCGTGATTTATTCTATGCGCTTTGGACCCCAGACTTGTTCATGGAACGTGTAGAAGCAAATGGTGAATGGTCACTATTCTGCCCCAACGAATGCCCTGGTCTTCATGACTCATATGGTGATGAGTTCCGTGCTCTATATTCAAAATACGAATCCTCTGGGCTTGCTCGTAGGACACTCAAAGCCCGTGACTTATGGGATGCAATTACACAATCGCAAATAGAGACAGGAACTCCTTACATGCTCTACAAGGATGCATGTAATGAAAAATCAAACCAGAAGAATCTAGGAACAATTCGTTCTTCAAACCTTTGTACTGAAATCATGGAGTATACTGCTCCTGATGAGGTAGCGGTTTGTAATCTGGCTTCAATCGCACTGCCAAAATACGTAAACCTGGAGGAAGGTTCCTTTGATCATCAGAAATTATTCGATGTCACATACCACGCTACCGGAAATCTGAACCGAGTTATTGATGTCAATTTCTACCCAGTTCCCGAAGCAAGAAACTCCAACATGCGCCACAGACCAATCGGACTAGGTGTGCAGGGATTAGCAGATACCTTTGCAATGCTAAAACTACCTTTCGAATCCGAACAGGCACGCAAATTGAATCGTGAAATCTTCGAGACCATTTACTTCGCATCTTGCAGTGCAAGTATGGATGCGGCAAAGGAAGAAGGGCCTTACTCTACCTTCGAAGGTTCTCCTGCCAGCCAAGGAATCCTACAGCCTGACCTTTGGGGTGTCACTGAACACTCTGGTCGCTGGGATTGGGATACTCTGAAAGCAGACATTATCGAGCATGGTCTTCGCAACTCTTTGATGGTCGCACCGATGCCAACTGCTTCTACAAGTCAGATACTTGGAAACAACGAATGTTTTGAGGCGTTCACTTCTAACCTATACGTCAGAAGAACACTTTCTGGCGAATTCATTGTGCTAAACAAGCATCTTGTTAACGATTTAATTAGCCGCAACCTCTGGTCACTTGAAATGAAGAATGAAATTCTACGTCACAAAGGAAGTGTACAGTTAATCGATGGTATTCCAGAAGATTTGAAAGAATTGTATAAGACGACCTGGGAAATTAAGCAACGTATTGTCATCGACATGGCTGCTGACCGTGGAGCTTACATCGATCAAAGCCAATCTATGAACATCCACATGACCGATGCAAATCCGGCTAAGGTAACTTCGATGCACTTCCACGGATGGAGAAGAGGACTCAAGACTGGAATGTACTACCTGCGTACAAAGGCTGCAGCGGATGCGATTCAGTTCACGGTTGAGCAAAAGGTCGGCGATGAAACGGTTGATGGATTAGCGGTTAGAGCCGATGAGGCTACAAGTCTCGAAGCAATTGCATGTTCTCTAGACACACCTGATGACTGTCTAAGTTGCGGTGCATGATTGATAGATTTCCCAATTGGAAAAACCGTCTAATTGCATATATATGTCAAATCATAGGGCAGTTGCATGCAGCCAGCACCCCAGCCAATTTATTATTCACCTGCGGGCTTGGCTCAAGGGCAACTTGGCAATCAAGCCATGGCAATGATGCCACCCACAAACGCGACTACTGCATTGATTCTGTCTATCATTGGAATTGTTGCGACTCTTTTCTACGGAATCGGAATCCTTTTCGCGATTCCAGGGCTCATTCTGGCTAATGGTGCATTGAAAATTACAAATCAATTTCCAAATCACCCGGATGCAGGAGTTGCTAAAGCAGCACACATTTGTGCATGGGTTGGAATTGGTCTATTCATTGCAGGATTACTTCTGTTTGGTATGTTTTTTGTATTATTATATTTCACATTTAGTGGATACTAGACTTCAGACAAATTACGCATTAATTTCTCAAGTGTGTAACTCGGAAATTTACTTCTCCACAATTTTGCAATAGGGATCCAGGCGATGGTGTATCCTATGACGACTAGACAGGAGATTGTAAGGCTCCAACCATAGGTAGTTTCAGCCTTGTGAAAGAGTGCGAAAGGAATGAAGTGGACGACATATAGGGTAAGTGAGCATCTCCCCGTATCTTCTAGGAAGCTAACTTGTGGCATTTTGTAGATTAATGCCCACAGCAGTAGAACTCCGGTTAATGCTGCAAGTATGAAAGGATAATTTGGTGGGAAAAATGTAAGGACAGCCTCACCAGAGGGTAGTGCCCATGCCGAATCATTGTGAATTGACCAAACGAGGGACGTAACACAAAATATCAGTCCGAAAACAATTGAAGTAGTAGTCAATTTTAGGACATTTATTTTCGAATCAATAGATGTTATTTTGGCAATAAATGCACCAAATACAGCAAAAATCATCCAAGGGAACAGTGGATATGTTCCGGTTAGTAGGAGATGTAAAATCAAGGTTTGAATCGATGCAGTAGTTGTCCTATCTGTCCATTTATCTGAGCCTTGGAAGCCCGATCCAAAGTACAGTCCAATGACCGTCAAAAAGAGCAATAGTGAAAATACAGTTTGAGGTAATAATTTAGATG
The DNA here is from genome assembly GCA_018650165.1 of Methanobacteriota archaeon. Taxonomy (GTDB): domain Archaea; phylum Thermoplasmatota; class Poseidoniia; order Poseidoniales; family Poseidoniaceae; genus MGIIa-K1. The sequence goes on along the minus strand of JABIGM010000018.1, from coordinate 38,507 downwards.
ACCTAAAAGGCGAAGACCATATCGGTTCACTAATAATTAGTAGAGCGAATAAAGAAAGAACCCCTGGTGTAAATGGAGCGAATAAGTGTGGTGCAAACAAATTTACTACTATTTGCATGGCCAACAAAAAAGTCGCTCTTGAAATTCGTTTGCGTCGAGTTGATTCTGTTTGCAGTAATCCCCATCCTAGTAAGGTTACAAATAATGGTGCGGCCAAACCTCCCAGGCCGGATACAACATATGCAAGAGTTGAGATTTCAGAATTAGAAAAAGGATTCCAGGTCGCTGCAGCATGGACCATTATCATTAGCAATACAGCCAGGCCGCGTAACGAATCAATATGTCCTAGCCGTTGACTAAATTTTTCCCCAACGACGGGGTGATTCAGCACTGGCATATTTCACTGAGGAAATTCAACATAAATCAGATTGCTGTAGGTGCAGCATGGCCATCTGCTTTGTCATCTGGCTTGCGAACTCGAGACCAGACTCCTCCCATCAATTGTTCGTGATGGTCTCCACAATAGTGGAACCTACGGTATGCTTCTCGAAACGAGTAAGCCTTCTTTCCAGTAGCAACAAGATATCCTTCTGGTGAAAGCCGAGAAATGATGTCACCAACAGCCCCGCAACCGGGGTAATCACAGACGGCATCTTCTCCCATATCGACGCCTAGAAACTTATCCCGCTTTAACCATTGGAATGAATCAGGATTCATCTTCACTTTCAGGAGGAGTGATTACCAATAGTGGAATGTTTGCCTCGATTGATTGGCCTTCTTCACAATGAATTTCGGTAACAGTGCCACTGATTGGTGCTTGAATTTCATTTTGCATCTTCATCGCTTCGAGAATCATTACTACTTGCCCTTCTTCGACTTCATCTCCAAGAGCAACCTCTACAGTAACAACCTTTCCCGGAATATTTGCATTTACCTTTCCTGATTTTTGCGACTTCCCGCCAGCAGCTCTTCGCTGTTTAGGAGCGGGTCCTGCGTCTGGAACTGTTATGTCAAAACTTTGACCGCCGACAGTTGCAGTCCAAGTGTCACCATTTTGTTCGAGTTCAACTTCGAATTCTTCTCCATTGACAATGACTTTCCGAGTTTCACCCATCATTTCACCTCCAGGTAGACCGAGAACTATTTCGGTGCATAAGTGATGACATTCCCATATTCATCCTTCTGTGATCTTGAGCCCATGCCTCTCCAAGTTTTCGCCCAATCTTTGTTGGGTCTTCACCACTTGATGAGGCTGCTAGTACCGCAGCGATGGCTGCCATTCTAAGTGTTTCAATATCTGCCATAATATCCACTCACAACGGTATATTTCCATGCTTTCTTGATGGACGTAATTCTTCTTTATCGGTTAGCATGCTAAGAGCCTTGCATAATCGGTCACGGGTTTGATTTGGTTCGATGACATCGTCTAGATAACCAAGTGCTGCGGCTTTGTAAGGGTTAGCAAATGTCTCTTGGAAGTCATCGATTAGTCTTTCTCTTTCACCCTCTGAGTCTCTTGCATTCTGTAATCTTCGTCGGTGAATAATTTGTACTGCACCCTCGGCTCCCATAACTGCCAATTCTGCACTTGGCCACGCCACATTGTAATCGCCACGAATGTGTTTCGAGGACATAACATCATATGCGCCGCCATACGCTTTGCGCAAAATGACAGTCAGTTTTGGAACAGTAGCTTCTGCATATGCGTAGAGGAGTTTAGCCCCATGCCGAATTATCCCTCCCCATTCTTGGTTGGTTCCCGGAAGGAATCCCGGAACATCTTCTAAAGTTATCAGTGGTATATTGAATGCATCACAGAACCTTACGAAGCGTGCAGCCTTGTCACTTGCATCAATGTCAAGGCAACCAGCTAACATCTTGGGTTGATTTGCGACGACCCCAACTGTTGCTCCATTCAGATGGCCAAAGCCAATGACAATATTGCCTGCCCAATTTTCTTGGACTTCAAGGAACCCACCATCATCAAGGATTTCTGTAATTACATCCTTTACATCATATGGCTTGGTTGGGTCTTCTGGTACGATTGAATCCAATTTTTCGCAAACTCTGTTTGCTGGATCACTGGTTTTCTTCTCGGGCGACATTTCCATATTATTCAATGGCAAAAAATCAACTAATTCTCTTGCTAGATCAATTGCTTCTTGGTCGTTTTGCGCAGTAAAGTGAGATACTCCTGACTTACTACCGTGAGTCCCGGCTCCACCTAAATCTTCGAATGAAACCTCTTCATTTGTAACAGTCTTGATAACTTCAGGACCAGTGATGAACATATGTGCCGTTTTATCGACCATGATTACGAAATCTGTGATAGCAGGCGAGTAAACAGCGCCTCCTGCACATGGTCCCATTATGACGCTTATTTGTGGAACTACGCCACTCGCTCTTACATTTCTGAAGAAAATTTCAGCATAGGACCCTAGGCTAGCAACTCCTTCTTGGATTCTAGCGCCTCCACTATCGTTCAGCCCGATTACTGGCCTACCTGTTTTGAGGGCCATATCAAGTACTTTGCAAATCTTGAGGCCGTGCATCTCACCAAGGCTACCCCCATATACGGTGAAGTCTTGTGCGAAAGCGAAAATCTCTCTTCCATTTACAGTACCATGGCCGGTGACAACACCATCTCCAGGGATGACATTCTTGTCCATGTCGAAATCTCGGCAACGGTGCTCAACCAAAGCATCAATTTCTTGGAATGAGCCCTCATCGAGTAGCATTTCTAAGCGCTCGCGAGCAGTCATTTTTCCTTTCTTATGTTGGCCAGCAACCCTGTCTTGGCCGCCACCTGCCTCAGCACGTGCCTTTCGTGCCCGCAGGTCCCGTAGTCGCTCATCGGTACCCATCATGCCTTTCGCCAATCAGAGACAGTAATAGCCCCTCCTTATTGCTTGTGTGCGCATTTCTACACCGCAACCGCTTCATAGACGCTCCTACACACAGCCGAATATGGGAGCCCGACAACGTATTGTCATAGCCAAGCCGGGACTTGATGGTCATGACCGTGGAGCCAAGGTCGTAGCCCGGGCATTACGTGATGGAGGTCATGAGGTGATCTATACTGGTCTTCGAAGGACTCCAGACCAAATTGTCAGAACAGTAATGGATGAAGATGCACGTTTCGTCGGCCTATCTTCTCTTTCTGGTGCTCACAGCCACCTCTTCCCGAAAGTTTGCAATCTCTTACGCGAGGCGGGCTTAGATGATGTAGTCGTTTTTGGAGGAGGGATTATTCCTGAAGACGACCGCTCACAACTATTTGATGCTGGAGTCCGAGCAATATTTGGACCAGGTACACCTTCAACTGAAATTCTCGAATTTGTAGAGTTCGCTTCCGGTCTTAATTGTGGAGTCGGTTCACCAGATGAGTGGCACTGGGGTGAGTGATTGGAGCGTAGGCAACTTGCTCGTCAACTTTCAGCTATAGAGAATGGTGAGTTGCAAGTTGTAAAAACAGAAGGACTGATTGTTGCAATCACAGGCCCACCCGGTGTCGGAAAGTCATGTCTTGTAGATGGGATACTTCACCGACTTGCACCAAAACACAAAGTTGCAGTACTGGCAATAGATCCTACTTCTCCAATAAGCGGAGGTGCCTTACTTGGGGACCGGATTAGGTTAAGTGTACTAGATGATGCAGAAAAGTCGGATTCAATATACGTTCGAAGTATTGCCACCCGTTCTTCGAGTGGTTCAATCCCTTCTATAGTTAGTGACCTTGCAAACCATTTATTGGCAAGTAATTTCGATTTAGTAATCATAGAAACTGTTGGTGCAGGGCAATCAGAAATGCGATGCGCCGCAATTGCAAATCGAATTATTGTTGTTGAAGGACCTTCACGTGGAGATGGAGTACAAGCAGAAAAAGCAGGTTTGCTAGAATTAGCTGATTTGATAGTGGTGAACAAAAGTGATTTGGAAGGTGCAAGTAAAGTTGTCAATGACCTAACCGTCTCTCTAACTTTGACTAATGATGCCCCTCCAATTATTCTAGCAAGTGCTACTGAAGGGGTAGGATTGGATGAATTATCGGAAAAAATCCTATCCTTAGAGGAAAGGGTTTCTTCCCGTCGCGCCAGAGTTCGTCAGCAATTATTGATGGCGCATGAGAATGTCCTGGTCCGAAATCCCGCCTTTGAGGCTATTATCGACCGCATGTCTGAAGAAGGGTTAAGCATCGAAGACGCATTGAGGGAATTTGATGAGTGAGCAAGTTGAACTTACAGATCCGGTTAAACATTCAGTCGGAGGATTTTATGGGCACCTGTTCCGCAGAGGCTTTCACATCGGTATGTCAATAATACCATTCATCTTCTTTGAATATTCAAAAAACATCGCTGACTACTTTTCAATCACGGTATTACAGGTAGTTTCTTTTCTGACATTTACAATTGTGTTTGCTGAAGGTATACGGCTAAAATTAGGAATAACCATTTTTGGTCAACGCGACTATGAGTCCAAACAAGTCAGTGCTTTAGCGTGGGGTGGTTTTGCAATTGGTTTGACATTCATGACACTTGCAGAGGCTCCCGAACTCGTTTGGCCGCTAATTCTATCGTTGTCGTTAGGAGACCCTTTCTTGGGAGAGATTAGACGGAAGGGTGTGGAAAGTAAAAACGTCTTCATATTTGGTTCAATTTTCATAGCATTGATTTGGGTTGCTGCTTGGTCTCAATTAGAGACTCCAATTTGGTTAGCTTTCGTAATGGGCCCATTGTGCGTGGCTGCTGAGTGGCCACGACTAAGGTGGATTGATGATAATGCCACGATGTTGCTAATTCCATTAGCAGCAATTATTTTACTAGCACCGTGGTTGTGAGACCATTATGTTGAAATGGCGCCTCAACTCCCCATAGTATAGGTGAGACCCAATGACTGACGAAGTACCACCCCAAGACCCACCCCAAAGTGCCTACTTGGTGACATTTATTCTTTCATTTGTAATCATGATTGTTACAATGTTTGTTTACTCGATTTTCTGAGCAAAGCAAGGGCTCTTGAACTACAAGTAATTGGACTGGATATGTGTGGCATAGGTGGCATGCTTGGACAACCTGACAAGGTTGTACTATCGCGCATGATTGACCTCATGGAACATCGCGGTCCTGATGGACGCGGCACCTATGAAGATGATTTTTGTGGCTTAGCCCATGCAAGACTTGCCATCTTAGATTTAGTTGGTTCACCTCAGCCATTGCGTGGTCCTGGTAAAGTTGCAGTAGTCAATGGTGAGTTTTACAACCATCTTGATTTGAAAAGTAACTCTTACAATTATTCTACCAATGGGGACAGCGAAGTTATTCTATCGTTGCATACTGGTAAAGGTAATGCGAATGATCATGCGAAATGGATATCTAAATTAGATGGAATGTTTGCATTTGCACTATGGTCAAATGGCCAACTAATTTTGGCCCGAGACCCCGTTGGCATCAAGCCCTTAATGCGAACTATTGTTGACGACTGTCTTCTGTTTTCATCCGAAGCTAAGGCACTAAGGGCGCATGAATCATATATTCCACAGATCGATGATTTTGCAATGCAAGCTAGAATTGCATGGGAGTACCCCCTAGACGCAACCACTCTCTTTGCAGATGTCCATAACGTTAGACCAGGTAGTGTCGAGGTCTGGGAATTGATTGATGGAAAGCCTAGAATGACAAGTTCGTCGCGATTTGAAATCCAGAAAGTTCTCCCAACTAGTGATTGGAATGACCCAGAAGGCTTACTGGACTCGTTTACTTTGAGTGTGAGTGATAGATTGATGGCCGATGTACCTGTTGGCATTGTATTGTCGGGGGGACTCGATTCAAGCCTTGTATGTGCAGTTGCACGGCAGGCAGCAGAGATTGCGGAACAAGATGTACCAGAATGTTGGACAGTAGCCGAGAGCGAAGACAATCCTGACTGGCAAGCAGCAGAACTTGTAGCATCGAGTCTAGACCTCAAACACCACCAGCACATACTCGAGCCCGATTCATTTCATTCCAAATTACCAGATTTAGCATGGCATGGAGAGGACTTAGATGTCACTGTACTATTTTTCCAACCACTTTTTGCTAAGATGGCGGAGTCTGTGACCGTAGGCCTATGTGGTCAAGGTGCTGATGAGTTACATGCGGGTTACCCAAGATACCGAGATTTAGAGGGTCATTCGAAATTGATTAGATCACGTTTGAGTGATATGGACTGCAGCCTTACAAATCTTCAAGGAGATTCGTGGTGGAGTGACGACCTAACACCTGAAGCACATACGAAATCACTTGAGGATTTTTTACAATTTGAACTAGAGCATGGTCAATTATCTAATTTTCAACTGCGGTTAGTAGACCGGCACTCAATGGCTCATAGCCTCGAGGTTCGGGTGCCATTTTTAGGGAGTAGGCACCGCGAAGATTCAAACAAATTGCCAATGGATTGGAGGCTCCCTCCATCTCATGATGAGAAGGCTGCTTTACGTTCAGCTGCAGAATTGACCAACCTACCGACTGAAATTGTTCGTCGACCTAAAATGCCAGCAGGTAGGGCAACATCACCCCGAATGATAGATTCGGTCTTAGATGAATTAAACTACTTTGTCGAGCCAATTGCTAATCGTTATCCGCGTCTGAAACGCGCCTTAATAAAGCAGCCAGAAATCGCCATAGGTCTAGGGTTGTTTGAATCGATGCACATATTGGATGGCGGAATAAGTAAGCGCAGTGGGGATCTCACTTCGCTGCTTGAGGAAGTGGTATCATGACCGCAGTACATGACCTCACCAAACATCTTGAAGCCAATCGTGAATTGATCACTGAGTGGATGGCTAAAAAGCGTTCACAGGTACCAATTCCAATCTATGGTAGCGTCGACATTCGTGACTGTGGGTGGAAAATAGCAGTAGTCGATGCAAACCATTTTCCTGCAGGATTCAATAATGTGTCAAGCGAGGATGAAGAACGACTTTCTATATTACTGCGCGAACATATTATTCGACAGCAGCCAGAATGTAAATGGGTCCATCTATATCCAGAATCCCACACGAGGAATCCCGGTTATGCTGAAAATGTTTCAACAATCAAGCGTCTATTAATTGATGGAGGTTTCCGCTGCACTGTCGGTTCACCAGAGTTGGGTGGGCACGGTTCTATTGATGGAATCACAGGACCACTGGTATTAGACCAAGTCAAACTCGTCAACGATTCATTAATGATTGATGGAAATAGCCCTGACCTTATAATGCTGAATAATGATTTAACTGAAGGTGTTGTTCCGGGAATTGCTGCCCACCAAGTTTCACCACCGCCTCATATGGGTTGGCAGAGAAGAAGAAAGTCCGAACACTATGCTTGTTTACAAGAATATGTCAACGAGATTGCAGAGGTATTGGATATTGATCCGTGGCACCTTCTAACTGACTGGTTTGTAAGTGAAAACAAATGTTTGGAAAAGGAAACTTGCCGCCAAGCCCTTGCAGTAGAAATAGATGAGTTCTTGGCTAAAATCGCTGTTAGATATCAAGCATTGGGCATTGAAAGAGAGCCAGTTGCTTTTGTCAAAAACGATAGGGGCACCTATGGCTTAGGGATTATGGCAGTAACGAGTGGTAACCAACTTCTGAATCTTTCAAATCGAAAATTCAAACGACTAATGTACTCAAAAGGAGGGGTCGATGTTGAAAACTTCCTGATACAGGAAGGCGTACCCACCACTCTAAAGTCGAGTGAAGGCTATTCTGTTGAACCAGTTGTCTACTTGGTAGATGGTGAAGCAGCATCATGGTTTTATCGAATAAATCCAAAGAAAGGTGAGATTGAAAATTTGAATTCCCCATCTGCGATATTTCTCCCTTACAGTGAAGTAGGTGGCACATATGGTGAGCATGCACATGGATGGCATGCTCTGGTTGCTGAGTTGTCAATGCTAGCAATGGGTGCGGAATCTCAAAAGCAGATGGTGAAGAATTAATGCGGGTACACTGCCTAGGAGGGGGCCTGGTTGGCTTATTTGTCACACGACGTTTGGTGGATGCAAATTTCGAAGTGCATTTATTCGATATTGTCGAGAGAGAAACCGATGCAACTTTCCATTTAGGTAGCGCCTTGGAAGCGGACCACAGTTCTGCGGATTTAATCATCAATATGCTGCCGGGGTCACTGGGCCACAAGGCAACCAGTATGCTAAAAAATTCGGGACAAAAAATAGTAGACCTTTCCTTTAGCGAAATAACTCCAGATCGATTAGAAAATGTTCAAAGCAAGATTCTGTGGGATGTTGGAATCGCACCAGGTCTCTCCAATATGCTCGTCTCACAGGCGTACCGTGAATTTGGGACATTAGACAAAGTGAGTATCAAAGTAGGTGGCAATCCCAGTGAACCAGATAACCACTGGTCGTATATGGCACCATTTTCCCCCCATGATGTAATTGCAGAATATACTCGTGAAGCCAGAATCATCGAAAACGGTGAGGTTTGCGAGGTTCCTGCTATGACTGAACTGCATACAATAGATGCTAACGGTCGGGAGATGGATGCATTCCTGACTGATGGGCTACGCTCGTTGCTAAACATTCCTGCAACAAAGATGGGCGAGTATACTGTCAGATGGCCAGGGCATATTCAGAAGTATCAGGCGACTAAACTTAATCCCGAAGAGTTAGTTGATGCTTGGAAAATCGACCCACTGCGCGGAGAGTTTACTTGGATGGAAGTACATATTACCTCGGGAGATAATGAGCGCAGATGGGTTGTCGAGGACAGTGGTTCAGATGGAGATTCTAGTATGGCAAGAACGACAGGACTCGTAACTGCATGTTGTGCTATTGCCTGGGTTGACCGACCTGAAATGCTTCCGTCGGGTGTACACGCACCGGAAGATTTGCCGAATGATGTAATCGAATTAGTGATTGAAGTAATGCGCTCAGAAGGCGTGTCAATCGAATTACAATCTTAATGAGTTGATTTGTATGAAGAGAGTTTTTCTTTATGCATTAACAATTGGTATAGGATTATTTGTAAGTGCAAAATATGGTGAATGGCCTGTAAATATTGGTTGCATAGGACTATTCATGTACCTCTTTAGCCAAGCTGAAAGACGTGAACGCATTGAAATGATTACAGTTCTAGCATTCGCAACTCCGATGGAGTTATTTTTCAGTGAAGTATGGCTCATCTATGAATATCAACGCGGTCTAATGCCCTTATTTGTTCCAGTAGGCCACTGGTTTTTGTTTGATGCAGGTCGTAGAATTGCAACACATTTACCGGTAAAGAAAGCAATGTTTTCACTTATTCCATTTATTCCATTAGTGGCTTATGGTGTGTGGACTGGCGGAGATACATCGGGTTTATTTTTACTAATTTTAGTTCTTGCCTTTACTAAATGGGGCCCGCAACCGTCACTTTATGCCACAATGGCATGGGCGGCTTTACTGATGGAATTATGGGGGACTTATCTTGCCAATTGGACTTGGTCGAATGAAGTACCTTGGACCGGATTAACAGCTTGGAATCCGCCTCTATTGGTTGGTGCATTCTACTGTTTGGGAGATGTGTTAGTGAATCTGTCTGTCGCGAAGTTTGAAGGTGAGCACCCATTGGAGGTGACTGAATGACATCTCCAGAGGACCTGTCAAAGCGCCGTGCAGTGGAGGCTGAACGGATAGCGATCTCTCTTGCTAGGCAAAAGGGTGAGCGACGTGCTATGACAAAAGGTGGCGAAGGGACCGTTGCTTGGGTTACTGAGAAATTGTGCATTGGTTGTGATCAGTGCACAATAGTTTGTGATGATGATGCAATTGAATTATACTTCAAAGAAATGGCCTCACCTTTACTCGAAGTACCTAGTAATCGCAAAGCCAAAATTATTCGAGATGCCTGTACTGGGTGCAGGCTTTGTGTTCTAGCGTGTCCAACCGATGCGATTACAATGATAGATAGGTGAGAATATGAGTGACCAACCAGACCATGACGGAGCACAAAGATTCGGTGGAGAATTCGGCCCCTCCAGAGGAGCCAATACCACAGGAGTCTCACTTTCAACTTTCAAAGCACTAGTTTGGATTTCAAATATTGGCGGATTATTGTTAGTGGTTTTCGCTCTAGAATTTCTTTTCGTAGAGCAGAGATTTGCTTTGGGTCTCGGCTTCTTAATTGCAGGAGTTATCGTGGCTCTATTCCCATCTAACTATGAGATTCGAGGGATGGAAGACGACAAAGAGCAATCTTAGTGGGTCAAATCCGGGATTATCATTATAACTATAATCAAATTTCTTTAGCATAGTGAAAAACTATGATGTCATGGATTATTGAATACTTTGAAGGATTGTTGATGGTGATTTATCTAATTGTTTTGATGACAGTTATGGCTGCATGGGGAGCGATTACTGGATTGGAACTTTCGACCCAATTTACTGAAATAATTGACTTACTAAATCGCAAATTAAATATTTAGTTCACTATAAGTTACAACAGATTCCAGAGTAAGACTCTAGTTTGTAGTTAAGCTTCTGCAGGTACATGCGTAGATACAGGCTCAGAATGGACCTGCTTCTTTGCTTCTACTTGGCGTGCAAGGAAGGAGACAACATCTAGGATCTCGATGTCATACTTCTCATCATCTTCAAACTTCAGACATTCGAAGTGAGACACACACTTTGGACATGATGTAATCATCATATCTGCTCCAGTGTTACGAATTTCTTCCATCCTTGAAACTCTCAAGGAGCGTGCATTTTCATTACAAGACATCATGCTAGAGACTCCACAGCACATTGCATCTTCGCCACTGTGCTCCATCTCAACCAGTTTGACACCTTCAACACTGTTGACCAAGTCACGAGGCTCGTCATAGATTCCCATCTGGCGACCTAAGCGACAAGGGTCGTGATAGGTTACTGTCAATTCGTCTTCAACCTTCATCTCCATATCGAAGCCATTTTCGATAAGGAATTCTGTAGTATGCATTACTTTGACACCTTCTAATTCATAGTCACGTGCAAAGGTTCGGAAACATTCAGCACAGGATGAAACCAATGTGTCGATTCCAGATGCCTCAATCTTCTTCTGGTTGTATGACTTTAACTTGTCAAACACTTCATCCAATCCCTGCCATTTTTGGTCATGGCCACAGCACTTGAGGAAGTCGCGTCCAAGGTATGACACTTCAGCACCCATTTCTTCAAACAGGGTGAATGCTGAATTGGTAGAATCTCCAAGATTCATATCACCCTCATTGAGGTGGCTAAATACCATTTCTTGGTCGAGGTAGTCGACACAACCTGGGTAATAGCCAATGTTTGAATCGATAGGATATTCTTTGACAGGTACAAAGTCTGCATCACTCTCTTCTTCGGCCTCAGCAGCTAGAACTGCTTGTAGCACAGTGTGAGGAATTTCAGCAGCAGGTCCACCGACGATGAGTGAGCGACGGATGTCAACATATGAGTCATAGTCGACTAGTTGTGGGCACGCATTTGTACATGCGGTACAAGTGAGACAGGAATACATAGGCACACCATCATCTTCATTGTTCCATGAATTGTAAATGATGTTCAACTTGTCACCAGCATTAAACAGACGCACAGGACATGCATCGTCACAAAGATCACAGCCGTAACACTTGTTCATTTCAAATTCATATCCTCTTGCCATATTACGTAGCAGGATGAATACAACAGCGCCTGCTGTCAAACATGGGATAAACATAGCATAGGTCAATTTAGCATCTAGAGCCTTTGGATTGGCATGGTATGTTGGATTAACAACAACGCCCATCTCGTCTCCTTCTAATTCGATGTCCAGTGAATTCGACAAATTAACTGCATGTCCTGCAAGTCCATTGCCTGCGTCTTCACCATACAATAGCAGTGGTTGGTAAGCTTTGATTGTGAATTGAGTTTCAACAGTGACGCTTTCGTTAGCAGCAAGGGCATCTGTAGAGTAAGCACGGAATTCATAGTGGTAAAGGCCAGCGCCTAACTCAACACCAGTTTCTCCAGTAGAACAGTCTGTGTCAATCACAACTTCACCGGTTTTATGGTCAGTAATTATGAGGCTTGATTGCATCATTGCCGAGGTCGGAACTCCTCCATCGATAATGACTTCACTGGCTCTTGTTGCACAGGTTGCATCGACAGGTACAGTTGTAAATTCAACATTTTCTGGCCAGTGATTATTTGAGATGTTGAAGTAACCTGACTCACCTGCAGTTTCATCACCTGAATAGGTCTCGAGTCCGCTTGCTCCATTGACCCCAGTATCTAGGTTTTGATGCCCATTACTATCGGCAAAATCAATTAAATAATATCTTGCGGGTTGGTATATGTTCCATTGCATCCAGGCGGATGCTGGAACTATATCACCTTCGAATCCTTGGTCAGTCATGTGCTCATTGTGCTCGTGAACATGAACATCTAGAGGTTGAGAACGCATGTCCTCTAATTCGCCATAGTCTTCTATTGTGAGTAATCCTTTTGCATCCCAGAAACCATTGTCATAAACAGGGTAAGAGACTACACTTGCTGCGGTTGCAACAATGAAGGCGCCTACAATTAATTTCTTTCCATGGGCGGGAGTAAATTTCGCACCCCATGCATTATTGAACAACCATTTTGCTACAAAGTAGATGACAATCCATAACAGAATACCTGTCATGATCCATGGTATGGCATTGAATAAATCAGCAATCCATGGTGCTCGTGCGCCACAGACCAAATCTCCGTGACTGTCTAATTTACAGAAATCACTCCGGTTCTTCCCATATAATTCTAGGAAGATATTGATTGAGAATACTGAGATAAACCAAATATGTGCAAGATAAACTACACCTGCACTCGCAAACCAGGGGTCTTCTACAGGTCTCTTTTCACGTCCACCTAGGAAAGGTGGAAGTGCTAGAATTCCAACTGGGATTCCTGTAAGGAAAGCACCCCACCATGCAGCGTTCCATGGGAAAGATGGCTGGCCGAAGAATTCACCCACTGGCCCAAGAGGGACAGAGAACTGAGGTAGATATTCACCCCACCTTAGGTAACCATATGAGAATAGAACATACCAGTCAGGGAATACGAAACCAGCCTGGGCAAAGGGGTCTGCTGCACTGTGTAGTGGTGGTGGGATGAGCCAAGCATAAAACAACAATACTGCAGCTAAAAATCCGAAAATAAGTGTGTCACGTAGCACTTCATGCGGCCAGAAACCATGTCCTGCCATAGTGCGTACACGCCTTTCATCAGTGGTCTGAAGATTTTCTTTCTCATCCATATAGGATGAAGCAACAGCACCAAGATTCTCAATTAGACCCATATTCATACCTCCATATCAATGCGGCTCCGCAATTCCTTGAACCCAAACTATGAACAAATGTATGATGATCAAAGTTGTAACAATAACTGGCAATATGAATACGTGAATGAAATACATTCGAGTCACAGCCCTGTGAGACAGCGATGAGCCGGAGAACAGTAATGTCGAAACATATTTTCCAATTAACGGCGTTGAGTTAGCCATGTTAATCCCAATAGTGGCAGCGCCAAATGCAAGGCTATCCCATGGCAATAGATAGCCCGAATATCCGAATACAATTGTCAGAGCCATGAGTGCAACACCAATTAACCAATTCAATTCACGAGGGTTGCGGTATGCGCCTGTAAAGTAAACACGACACATATGGAGGAATACAGATGCTACCATGAAGTGAGTTCCCCAATGGTGAACAGCTCTGATAATATATCCAAATGGTAATTGAGTCATGATGAATTCCATACTCGCATACGCAGGGGAAGGGTCACCTTCTCCACCTGGGACATAATAGATACCAAGAACAGTACCTGTGATTACAAGAATAATGAACGAAAGGAATGATATGCCACCAAGACAGTACAATGGGTACCAATACCAAATGATTCGGAGTTTGTACTTCTCTGCATGTGTAAGCGGCATTTGTCTGTGCATATTGTAGTAGGCGCCCTTACTCATATTCCAGTAATCTTGAATTCTGAATCTTGTATCGAGGAATGAGAACACCCAAAGGAATGTTCTTTCAGCAAAGCCCATTTTACCACTGGTTTCTACAGCCCGAAGAATTTCACGACGAGGAATGTCTTCGTTTTCTTTACGAAGTGTGAATGCGATCAACACAGTGATGAAAGCGATAAAGAACCAGAGTACCCAAAATATTGTATTCATGATAATCACCTCAATCGCAATAGGTCAGCCAGCCCGTGTATTCACTTGACGCCCCGATGGAGTCGCCATTCATTATTATCGGAATTATCGGTAACCCTACTGGGGCAGGGCCACCTGCGCGACGTATTCCGAGGTAGTCGAATGTAGCACCATTTGAACGGTTTATGTTTCGGTTTACTTCAATCGCAGTAGGGTCGAAACGACTTGAATGGCATATACAGAACAGTTTGCTACCACCATCATCTGCCCCTCCAGGGGTCCAATTATCTGCAGTAAATGAGTTTGAAACAAGTTGCCATCCTGGTATGCAGCATAAGTGAGTACAACGAGAGAAGATCATAACTAAATTGCCACTAGGGTCAAAGACATCAGGATTGCCAAGTAGATATTCAGTAGCATGGCCAACGTAGTTCTTGCCGATATCATAGCCAGCCATTTCTTGGAATCGTGGTGAGTTGTCAGCGATAGGAGAGTCTGAGTTTTGTGCGTGTGGGACATAATTGACCACAACTGGTAAACCATTCCAAACACCTTGCGCTCCAGCCATTCCAATATTAGAATTAGCAGATTCAGTCACGAAATCCGACTTTAGCATTGGTTGCAAATGTTTTGCACCATACCATGCTTCTTCTTCACGACCTTTGGCCCAGAATAGGACAGACGAATCTCCTCCGCCACCTTCGCCAGGCGGCATCAAGATTGAAGCGAATCCAAGAGCTCCAAGTGTTGCAGCAAGAACTCCTCCAGCAGCATTGAATCCATATCGCAAGAATTGTCTTCGATTAATCGAAGTCGTTTGTATTGACGACAATAAAGCACTCTCGGGAGTTGGTGCTGGTCTCAACTTCATATCATCCATAGAACTCACCAATTATACTCTCTCCAATCCTTTGGATGCTCAGGGATGTACTTATTTCGCCTGTGCTTAACAATAATTTTGTCTGGAAGAACCCACTTCATGTAGACTATCCCCATCATAATAAGAGTTGAAATTCCCATTGCCAGATGGTATGAGAGTTGTTGTTGGTCCCATGATGAGCCATTTAGGAACCCGTAAAGCATAGTTCCAAACCAATAAATTGTCCAGAATATGCCCCATCCGAAGAAGAATAAAGCCAGCGCAGATGAGCCCGATGGAGCAAGAGATGCTGAAATAATAGTTCCTGGTTCAGCAGGGTTGAATACCCCGTGATTGATTGCTGAATCCATTTGGTCTTCTGTTAGCGTTGCATCTTCTAGTGCCTTTCGAGCATCCTTGATACTAACATCGCCTGATGCGACCTGCTCCAGAAGACGGGTGATTGTATCCTTGGCCATCACTGGTCACCTCTCCTGTTAATCTTGTATCGCAGTCTCAAAACGTTACTACGTCCCTTGTAGGATGTCGAAAATCCGTATCTAAGGAGGAACCCACAGAATATAATTACACAGATAACTGCTCCAAATCCAAGTAAACCTAGCCAGTGCGCACGGAAAGGCGCTCCCATCGAATGTAAGTCAACTGCTCCGGCATCGGCAGCTGGTGCTTCAGGAGTCCCGCTACCTGCAATCAAACTGCGTGTGCCACGACCATCATCTTCTGCAACTTCGACCAAATTGAAAACCAGTTGATTCCAATTATCTCCCACTGGTCCATCTGCACCATTCACGGCATTAGCCGAGATCCAGAAATCTACTGTGCCTGTTCCCTCGGCAGGAGGTGTCCAAATAAGTTCGAAAATTCTGGTTGCAGAGGACGAATGTGTCCTTGACATCGAGTCCTCCTCCCACGATTGTCCATCACCAGATAACTCACCAGCGCTAACTCGGGCAGAAAATCCACCCTTGTCTGAATCGGGTCCGCCGATGATTTCTAGTCTCATTGTGTAGGCATCTCCTGGAGTCCAAGAGTGCGGTACGTCGACAAGAATTACCATTACGGAATTACTTGCTTCGCCACCATGGCAAAGACAACCTTCTTTGGCAACATCATCAATAGTTTCACCAGCATTGCTTTGTTCACCGCCAATACCATCTGGGTAGGCTTCACTAAGCCCCGGTAAAAGCATTAATGACACTAGGATTAGGGGTAGCAAACTTCGGATGAAAACCCGTGACATGCCCATAGCCTATCCCAACTGATTTGGGCGACTTGCATTGCGCCTATAATCGTTCGTGCCCTATCTACGATAGGGGGTCTTGCAGTGTTACAATTCGGCAGTTTTTTTGTACTAATCATATAATGACAAAACATATGTGAAAACGCACCGAGGACTGTACATGTCAGACCACCCATTCGAGAATACATATGACCTCTCGAATGAACAATTGGAGAAATTAGATGAGGCTGAAGCAGAAATGCTGAGAAATAATCTTGGACGGGCCGAAGATATGCTTCTAGCTATGCTGGATGAAGAAGAAGACTGCATCCCGGTTTTGAACAATTTAGCGCACCTATACGGTCGACATTTTTCCGATTTCGAAAAGGCTGTTGAACTGTATAACAAAGTGTTGCAACTCGAACCTGACAACTCTTGGGCACGAGATGCTCGTCGACGTTACCTACGATATGTGGGCAGAGATTGAATAACCTCCAATGTAAGGACCTTGTATGGATGGAGCACAGATTCTCATCGCCGGCATCGGTGGTTTGGGTTGTGCATGGGCTCAACGGGCCCACTCAAAGACCGGTCATGATATCGATTTAGTTCTCATCGACGCAGATGAAAATTCGTTTGACTCCCCCAATGCTCATGTTATCCGTTTGGGAAAGGATCTCGACTCAGCCGGTTGTGCGGCATTACCACCACTCGGTGAACAGCGAATGCGTCAAGCTGCTGGCGTGACACGTACCCTTTTGGAGGGTGTGGAAATGGTGATTTTACTTACAGGCTTAGGTGGCGGGACCGGTACAGGTGCTGGCCCGGAGTTTGCCAGACAGGCGAGGTTGTCTGGAGCGATTGTGATATCCATCGCAGCAATTCCATTTGAAGCACAAGAAACACGAGTCAAAGTTAGCCGTGAAGGCTTACCAAAACTTGAGGCAAATTCAGATGTCTGTGTACGCTTAGAACTTGACCGTTTGGCATGGCAAGCCCGAGAGCGCGGGATAGATTGGAGATTGGGTGCTTCATGGGTCGAGGAATTCGTAGATGGTCTCGTTCGAACTTTGATGCGACTTGGCTTGATCAACCTTGACATGATGGATCTCAAGACGATAGTTGGTCATGCGGGGGGCTCGACTTTGATGGTTGGGCAAGGAAACCCAGATGATGCAAACTCGTTATTGGAAGATGCATTGGGAGCTCCTCTCGCTAACCTTTCGTTGGAAGGTGCAAAGGCTTGTTTGCTACAAATCGAAGGAGGTCCTGGGATGACCGTAGGCCAAGTTGGCCTAATTGCAGATGCTTTTACTGCACGCTTTGATGAGGACGCCCAAGTTATTCTAGGTGCTCGAGTAAGCGATGACTTACAAGGCAGGATACGTGTGGTCGCAGTAGTTTCTGGACTAGATGAAACTTCAGGATTAAGCCTCATCTGATTTATCATCAGAACCCCATTCGACATCCTCTGAGATTTCGGAGCCCTTTTCCCAATCTAAATCCTTGTCATCCTGCCAAGTTTCTTTGGATTCCACTGATTTATCACTGTCTTCATCTTCACTATCCTCCACCTTTTCTTTTGAAGTGATTTCAACAGTTTTGGCATAGTCGAGTATGTCGGTTGAGATTCGACTGGTGCGTAATGTCGGACGCAGCAGCAGCATCATTGCACAAATTGATATCACGTGGCCAAAAATCATCACTTCTCGTAAACTTTCAAATGTTCCAACGAGCATTGCTACAGAACCTGCATAGGCATAACCAAATGAGATCCCTAGCGGTAGTGCCGAATTTTCAGATATCAGTCTCTTACCATCTCTTACCGTGTAAGTCGTGAGTGACCAAACAGCAAAAATTACAGTAAACGCCATGAGTATGCCTTCTTCAACCAATGTTGATGTTTCAGATGGTTCCATCATGGCCCTTCGATAGATGCTAAATGCGTGCCATGTGATGAATAGTTGCGCAACAGTCATCCATTTGAAAGAAAAGCCAGCCAACCCCTTTTCATTTCCAGCGGATTGTCTTTCATCTCGGGTTAACCATATTGTAAAGGCTTGTAGAGAGGCACTAATTGCTAAAAATAGCAATCCCCCCAATAGGGCTTCTCCAAATGACATTTGTTCTACTTCAGTAATCATTTGACCAATCCAAATAATTAGAAATGCAAAACTCTGGACAAGAATAATTTGTGAGGCTGTGGAAAGTTTTTCGCGATAACTGTGAAGTTTAGCATCACCTAAACCATTTGCTAACCACTCGACCATTCCAGTCCTAAATGATGCGGCTTGTGCTATGGACCAGACAATGAATAATGAAGCTAAAATTGGAGCAACCCAGGTATTACTCTGTCCACCAAGCATAGTCCACATCAACCCTGTTATCACAGTTGCAAGAAGCAATGGGACAATTGTTATTCGAAAACTAAATAAAAACCGAACTATAAGGGCAGCATCCCCGCTCTCTTTTGGAAGTATAGTCAGGCTCTGGACCATTTCTTTATTTGCAAAAATTGCAATGAGTGAATAAGAAATAGCCAATGAAATAAACATCATTGCGACAAATACTTCCTGTGATTTGACTAAGAATAGCAATGTTATAGAAATCAGTGCGATCATTATGATGTGAGGAATAGTACGTGGTGAGAGCATATTTTTGATTAGTTGTAAAATTCCGGCTTGCGAAAATCGGGGTTCGGATTCATCGGACATTTCACTCGCCTTCGTAACGCGAGCAACGGCATTATGTTAAGACAATGCTCTCAGGGAGCAATATGGCGAAGAAATTGACCAAGGCGTTACGAGGTAAGCGTCGGTGGATTGGTTGTATTTGTCAAGATTTTAACTCAAGGAGCGAACTTGAGAAGCATCTTTCCGAATTACCAGTCAAAATATATGACTTCGAAAATGACAAATGCATTATTGTTGTAGGACTAACAAATTATGATTCTGTAAAGGAATCATTGTCTAGCGGTAGAGTAATCAGCCAGACCGCAAGTGGCAAGATTAGATTGGTAAGAGAGCGCATGGGTTTCACTAGAAGGCCAAGAAAGCGTTGAAGTGCCTTAGTCAACTCCATCACCATATGGGCGCAAGCGGAGAGGCACCACCTGTCAGGGGCCAGGATGTCATGATTCTCGTTGGGGCTTCGATAATATTAGTGATGTTCATTATACAAACTTGGTCAGTTCCAACAACAATCAACGAAGGGGATGATAACGAATTCGTCATCAAGTATGATTTATCTGAAGGGGACACCTTTTCGCTTGAAGTATTAGATGGCCAAGTTAGGCCTACAGTCGTGCTGCCTTCGGGGGAGTTAGAACAGTACAGCGATGTTGACTCGAACTGGGAATTTACCGCACAAGAGTCAGGCGTGCATTCATTTATCATATTAGGAAATGAAGATTCATCAATCGAATATTCAGTGACCCGTGGCATTATTTTTGATTTGCTGCCATATGTAATCGGGACTGCAATCCTTGCATTTGGAATTTGGAAGAAAGTCGCACTTGCGAAAGATGATCCGATTGAAGCGGTGTTGGAAGATTAGTTCCAAGAAATCTCTTCACCATCATCCACAATATTAGTTCCAAGAATTAATTCACCAGAATTATTCAAATTGAAATCATCATAAATTTCACCCTTGAACATTGGTTTGCCCATACGGCGCATCTCTTTCAATACTTCACTTCGTATTTCCGAATACCGTATTGGGGGGATGTCATCTAAAGATTCGAGTAAGGATGCGAGTTCACAATTTAACCTTCCATCAAATTCATTATGCTCGATATTAATTATTTCCTCAAGTGTTGCAATTTCTACATCAACGTTATGTTCCCCTGATTTGAGATTAATTCCAAAACCAAGCACTACTCGTGTTCCATCTTCGAAAGTTCTCCCTTCTGCTAAAACACCACAAACCTTTCTTTTACCGATTAATATGTCATTTGGCCATTTCAATCTTAATTCACTTTTATTTAGAGATTTTAGTACAGCTAAGCCACCGGATAATTGTAGGTGCCCGGGATTAATTTCCGAACCTTCTGCGACAATCCATGACCCCGCATAAGAACCTTCTATAGAGGTCCAAGTCCGCCCTCTTCTCCCTCTGCCTGCCGTTTGCCAACTCGTAGAAATGTGGGTGCCGATTCCTGTTTTAGCAAAGAGATCTTCATTGGTAGAACCCGTGCTTTCCAGGAATGTGCTAGTGGCTCCTTCGAATGGCCGCCAATAGCATGTTAATTCCAACCTTTCTCCATCTTCAAATTCAATTTCATCCCAAACGCGGTGTGCTAAATATTTTGTATCAACTACTGAATTTTCTCTGCCTAATGCAAGAACTCTACCCTTCGGGGCGAGTAAGTGGTTACTGGTGATGCTACATAGAAACCTATTACCCAACCCCTGGTCATCAGTATCGATTAGCGCAGCTTCTTCCATCGGCCCTAGAACCTGTTCGATTTCTTGTGGCACAATATATGGTAAATTCCAAATTATCAAATCATATGATTTCTCAAAGGGAAATGGTTCTGGGCCAACCCCTCCTTCGCGAATTTCTCCTGTAAAACCATTGTTCTCCAAATTGCCTCTAGTGGCGGCTACGGCGAAGGGGTTAATGTCGCACCCGCTCACTTTCCATCCCATAGAAGATGCAAGTACGCAAAGTGCGCCAGAACCGCTTCCAATCTCAAGAAATGTTCTACCTCGTCCTGGGCCTAATGCCACGATTCTCTTTGCTAAAAGGTTAGTATCTTCTCTTGGTGGATAAACAGTTGGGGGTATGATTAATTTGAAGTTGAAGCCCTCACGCGGTGACCAAAAAGATGTACTGGGGGCTCGCTCAAGGCGTCCAACCTCTAATGCCGCATCTTCGGCAGTAAATACTTCCCTTTCCGCCATGTGCCCCACCCCTCCGTCTGTGCCGAAGCCTTTATGCCTCTTGGCTCTAACCACAATACTGTAAAGAGTCGGACTTGCATTCCCTACGAGTCTTGCCTTTAGATGGTAATTATGGATGGCGGAGGCTTTAAGAACCACTTGCAGGTCGGCCACAAAGCCCAAGACATACATTTGGGCCTGTAGCTTAGTCAGGTAGAGCGTCCGGCTTTTAACCGGACGGTCGCGGGTTCGAACCCCGTCAGGCCCGCCTGACAAGAAGCAGGACCGGTGTATGGCGGGCTTATGGGGGAATTTATTTGGTAGTTAAGTCGGCAACCAAGAAGCGCTTGATGGAAATGGGAATTGCTGAGGAATACGCTCACAAATTGGCTACTGACCGTAATATGACGGACATAAAAGCCATGCCGGCGGATGAAATTGCCTCGTGTCTTGGAGTTTCGAAGGATGACGAAATTTTCACTGGTGCAATGAATGCTCTTGCAGAACTTGGAAACCGCCGTCAAAAGCGCCGTAGTCGTAAAATTACCATCTCAAAGAAAGCTCTTGATGATGATGATATGAATTTGGCTGCAACAAAATTCAATGCACTAAATCACATTCTCGTTCCTCACCAGGAACTTGTACCCGTAGAGGATGAAGAAGAAGCCCTTGCCCCATGGGGTCTTCTTGCTACCGACGAAGAAACTGGCGAACCACGCCTTGCAAAAGAACTTCTTCCGAAGATTCTCATTACCGATCCAGTTGTCCAAGTGATTAAGGAAACCGTTGAGTCAGCACGAGAAAAAGAGTCTGAAGGCGATGAAGAAATTACCCCTCTTCCCGCAGGATGGCTATCTGACCGTGTACTCAAGGTTATTCGTAAATCACCATCTGCTGGTAAATCAGTTGCTTATCGACTGATAGTGGAGGGCAGCTGAGCTGAGGTGGTATCATGAAGGAAATTATTGAATCTTTTTTCAGAGAACGTAGCCTGGTTAATCACCAGTTAGCATCATACGATGATTGTATTCCTGCTGGAGATAACTCTCTGTCTCGAATGGAGAAAATCGTACGTGGTATCCGCGTAGGTACCGACGAAGAAGTTGAAGATGACAAAGGCGGTCTAGTCAAACTTGACGTAATCGACCAAGATATCATCATCCGTGTGAAGAATATCCAACTCGGTGAACCGACGATTCGTGAAGCAGATGGAAGTGACCATCCGTCATCACCAATGGAATGCCGTCTACGTAAGTTGACTTACATGTCACCTGTACGTATGGATTTCACAATCTACCGTAATGGAGTACCTGGGCAGCCTGAGAAGGGAGTGCAGGTCGGAAATATGCCAATCATGGTTCGCAGCCGTAGATGTAACTTACATTCAAACCACATTGCAGGAGACCGTGTTCTTCATGCAACAACCTCTGACGAAGATCGGAAGATGTTAGACGGGCTACTAAGGACAAAGGGCGAAGACCCTCTTGACCCAGGTGGCTACTTTATCATTAACGGTACAGAGCGTGTTCTAATCTCAATGGAAGACCTTGCACCTAACCGTGTAACTGTTGAAATCAACAATCGTTATGCAAAGCAGACAGAGGTCGCTAAGATTTTCTCGCAGAAAGATGGTATGAGAAAGCCTCTAACTGTAGAAAAGCGCCGTGACGGTATGCTAATGGTCAAAATTAGTACCGCTGGAACAACTGCAATCCCAGTTGTGCTTTTGATGAGAGCACTAGGAATTGAGAACGACCAAGATTTGTTCCAAGCTATCGCAGGTCCAACTGAAACTTTCAAATTCATTGTTGCAAACATCAACGAACTGAAAGACAATGAAGAATATGCTGTTGATTCACTTGAGGAAGCACATGAGTGGCTACAAAAGAAATTCGCCGCAGGACAACAAAAGGAATACCGTGAAGCACGTGTCACTCAGTTACTTGACCGCGAACTTCTGCCTCACTTGGGTGACCAATATGAAGATCGTAAGAAGAAGGCTATCTTCCTTGGAAGAATTGTTCGTCAAGTTTTGGAAATGGCTATCACTAGCCGTAAGCCAAACGACAAAGACCACTATGCAAACAAGCGTGTTCGTCTTGCAGGAGATTTGATTGAAGACTTGTTCCGAGTTTCAATGGGTCAACTAGCTCGTGATCTGAAGTACCAACTTGAACGCCACCACAACCGAAAGCGCGAGTTAAAAATCACATCATGTCTCAGGCCAGATGTTCTAACAAGCAAAATTATGCATGCTCTAGCAACTGGAAACTGGGTTGGCGGAAGATCTGGTGTCAGCCAACTTCTCGACCGAACTACTTTCTTATCTGCACTATCTCACATGCGCCGAGTGACCAGTCCTCTTGTTAGAAGCCAACCTCACTTCGAAGCACGTGACCTGCACCCGACTCAGTGGGGACGTTTGTGTCCTAACGAGACCCCGGAAGGTCAGAACTGTGGCCTGGTAAAGAATGCAGCTCAGATGATCGATGTCTCTGAAGCAGTACCAGAAACCGAAATCCGAGCACGCTTGGATGAAATGGACGTTTACCAACCCGATGATTGGGCTGATGGTGATAGAATTCACGTAAATGGTGACATTTACGGAATCCACAAGCGCGGTAAAAATCTTGTAACTCAGTTCAAGAATGCGCGCCGTCGTGGTGCAATCCGCCCTGAAGTCTCTATCAGATATGATGCACCAAACCGTGATATCTTCATCAATACAGATAAGGGACGAATACTACGACCTGTCTTAATTCTATATGATGGTGCACCAAGACTCACTCAGAAGCATCTTGAGATGGTTTCATCCGGAGAACTTACTTTCAATGATTTAGTCAATGAAGGTGTAGTTGAGTGGATAGATGCAGAGGAAGAAGAAGACCTCTATATCTCACCTCGTCCATATGTTCTACCAGAAGTTGTACCAGAAGGTAACGAATTCGCAGGAAGGCCATTGAGCCATTCCGCAGTTACTTGGTTGAACCTTGGCGAGCCTGCAGCAACATCTGCAAAACTACAGGCTAACATTACCATGCCAAATGGTACGAAAGCAACCGCAGTATTCGATGTAGACTTGCTTTACACCCCAGAGCACACACATTGTGAGATAGATCCTCAATTGGTTCTAGGTGTATGTGCTTCACTAATTCCTTACCCCGAACACAACTCTACACCCCGTGTTACAGGTGGAACAGCAATGGTCAAGCAATCCTTGGGTCTACCAAGCGCAAACTACCGTCTGCGCCCAGATACAAGACTGCATATCCTGCATTATCCGCAGCGCTCCATTACTCATACCCAAGCAATGGACACTACGAAGTTCGATAGCCGCCCAGGTGGACAGAACTTCATCGTTGCAGTTATGAGTTTGCATGGCTACAACATGCAAGACGCTGTAATCATGAACCGTTCTAGTATTCAGCGTGCACTTGGACGTTCCACGTTCAACCGTACATACAATGCTGAACGTCGACGTTTCCCAGGTGGACAGGTCGAAGAGATTGAAATCCCAGGAACAGGCCTTGAAGAAGTCAAAGGTCTGAAGCCTGTAGGTGCTTATGATCACCTCGAAGGCGATGGATTGCCACGCCCAGAAAAGTATCTTGAAGGAGGAGATGTACTTGTTGGAAAGACAAGCCCTCCTCGATTCTTAGAAGAGACAGGTGCAGGAGCATTCCTACAAGCACAAGAACGCCGTGAATCATCTATGCCTATTCGTCATGGTGAGAAGGGATGGGTCGAGAACGTATTCGTAACAGAATCTCTAGATTCTGGACGTCTTGTTCGAACAATGGTCCGTTCACACAAGGTACCTGAAGTTGGAGACAAGTTCGCTTCACGCCACGGACAAAAGGGAGTTATCGGTCGTCTAGTCGATGCTGAAGACTTACCATTTACTCGTGATGGAATCGTTCCAGACCTAATCATCAACCCGCACGCTATTCCGTCTCGAATGACAGTAGCTCACGTTCTTGAGATGATTGGTGGTAAGGTCGGTTCTCTCGAAGGGCGAAGAATCGATGGTACAGCATTCCGTGGAGAAAAAGAAGGCAGTCTACGTGACAGTCTAGTTCGAAATGGATACGACCATACTGGCCGTGAACCAATGATTAACGGAGAGACCGGTGAAACTTACCCTGCAGATATTTTCGTAGGATGTATCTACTACCAGAAGTTACACCACATGGTATCTGGAAAGATACATGCTCGCAGCCGTGGACGTGTACAGATTCTAACCCGCCAGCCAACCGAAGGACGTGCCCGACAAGGCGGTCTAAGGTTTGGTGAAATGGAGCGTGACTGTTTGATTGCCCATGGTGCATCTATGGTCATCAAAGACCGTTTGCTGGACGAGTCCGACGGTATCGACTTGTTCGTATGCGCACAATCTGGTCACGTTGCTTGGTTTGATCCAAAGCGCCGTACATATGTTTCACCAATTCATGGTGATGGAGCAGAAGTCTACAAGGTACAGACTTCTTATGCATTCAAGCTACTACTGGATGAGATGAAGAGTCTCGGAGTGGCAATGCGTCTAGAACTGGAGGACCGCAGATGAGTCGAAATAGCACAACAATGATTCCAAAGAGAATCGCTAGCATCCGCTTTGGATTGATGGACCCAACAGAGATTCGTAAGATGTCATCTGTTGAAGTTAAGACTGCAGATACCTACAAGGACGATGGTCACGCTTACCGTCAAGGATTGATGGACCCTCACATGGGTGTTATTGAGCCAGGTCTTCTTTGTCCAACTGACAACTGTAAGTATGATGAAAGCCCAGGTCACTTCGGTCATATCCAATTGGAACTACCTGTAGTTCACATTGGTTTCGTGAATCTGATAAAGACTTCATTGAAGGCTACATGTAATTCATGTAGCAAGATTCTGTTGCACGATGCTGAAGGTACTCACCCTTCGAATCCCGGACTTTCTGAGCAAGATTTCTACCGAGCCCGTGTCCGTGATTTGATCACAAAGCACGGTGTAGGTTCAACTGAATTCTCCAAGATTATCAAGGAGATTGAGAAGAAAACTTCGGAAGCTAAGCGTACCATTTGTATGCACTGTAAGTCCCAGCAAGGAAAGATTGTCCTAGACAAGCCTACTACCTTCAAGGAAAACATTGCAGCACAAGGTGGCGGCAAAGCAATTGAGAGGAAATTAAACGCTCGTGATATTCGTGAATGGCTTCAAGGCATACCACAAGATCACTTGATTTTCCTTGGAATGCACAAAGAAAACCGTCCAGAATGGATTATTTTGAAGGTTCTACCAGTTCCCCCAATTACTGTACGACCCTCAATTACTCTGGATTCGGGAGACCGCTCTGAAGACGACTTGACTCACAAGTTGGTTGACGTTCTAAGAATCAACCAACGTCTACGTGAAAACCGTGATGCAGGTGCACCTCAGTTGATTGTTGAAGATCTATGGGAATTGTTGCAGTACCACGTTACTACTTACTTCGATAACCAAACCAGTGGAATTCCTCCTGCAAGACACCGCTCTGGAAGAACACTGAAGACCTTAACTCAGCGTCTAAAGGGTAAGGAAGGACGTTTCCGTTCCAACCTTTCTGGTAAGCGTGTTAACTTCTGTGCACGTTCTGTTATCTCGCCAGATCCTTATCTTGGTATCAATGAAGTTGGAGTTCCAACTAAGATCGCTAAGGAACTAACCGTTCCAATTCGTGTAACAACTCGAAACCGTGAACAAATGCGTCAAATGATCCTTCGTGGACCTGATGTACATCCTGGTGTAAACTACGTAATACGTGGTGACAACCGTCGTGTAAGAATCAATGAGCGCAGCCGTCTAATCAATGCAGGCTACCGTTGTCACAACCCAGAATGTATGGAAGAGACAACAACAAGGTTCGACCTACATTCAGTACTGCCAGCACCTAACTTCTTGCCTGGATTAGTTGTCAAGAAATTCATCACCCGTGAAGGTGCAGTAGCCGGTGGCGAAGAACTCGTCAGTTATGCTATAGATGAGGCCGCTACTATCGCAAACCTTCGTGGAGAAGATGTTGATGGTAACCCCTTGGATGAAGATGATCCACGTGCAGTTCTACACCACCGCTGGAAGTTCGAACTTGCAAATCCTGATTCTGAATACCCAGAGCATCTAGATGTTGCTTGTCCACACTGTGGTAGTCCAGACAATGAATGGGATGAGAGAACTCGTGTTGAAGATCGCCTGGCTACAGTTGATATGAACCGTAATCCAAAACCGGGTCTTCTGGTAGAGAGACACTTAATCGATGGAGATGTTGCAATCTTCAACCGACAACCTTCATTGCACCGTATGTCAATGATGGTTCACGAAGTTCGCGTAATGGAAGGCCACACTTTCAGATTCAATCTGGCAGTATGTACTCCTTACAACGCAGATTTCGATGGTGACGAGATGAACTTGCACGTTATTCAAGGAGAAGAAGCACGTGCAGAAGCTAAAATCTTGATGCGCGTACAAGAACATATTCTGACACCGCGTTATGGTGGAGCAGTTATTGGTGGAATCCACGACCACATTTCTGGCGCATACCTTCTATCGAGACCAGATACTCAAATCTCAAAGCGTAATGGTCTAGAGATTCTTGGTAACATTGGTTTTACTGGTGAACTACCAAAGGTCCACAAAGGTCCTAGCGGCGAATATTTCAAAGGTGAAGATTTGATTTCTGTAATCATACCAAATAACATTCATCTACGTTTCAAGAGCCGTTCAAACGACGACGTTATTGTCAAGAACGGTCAGGTATCCGGAACTCTAGATAAGCGTGCAATTGGTGCTGAAGACGGTCGTCTTCTTGACGCCATTGTACAGACAAATGGTTCGACAAAGGGCGCTAAATTCCTAGATGAGTTCACTCGTCTATCGATTGCAGCGTGTACTTCACTTGGTTTCACAACTGGAATTGACGATGAAGACCTTTCTGAAAAGACCCTAAACGAAATCGAAGGACATAACGCAAAAGCTCGTTCTGAAGTTCAGGTTGAGTTAGATAAATTCGGTAAAGATGGTCGTGGGTATGAAGCACGTCCGGGGCGAACTCCAAAGGAAACCCTTGAGGAGAACATCATGGTCATTCTAGATCTTGGTAAGCAAGCTGCAGGAGATGCGGCTAAGGACGAACTATTCTTGACTCGAAACAATACTGCGGTTGGAATGGCTATCTCTGGAGCACGTGGTTCCATGGATAACCTGACAATGATGGCAGGAAGTATTGGACAAGCAAAGGTTCGTGGTGCAAGATTAGAGCGTGGTTACCACCAGCGTGTTCTGCCTCACTTCAAGCGTGGCGGACTAGGTGCACCAGAGAAGGGATTCATCTCTTCTTCTTTCAAGCGTGGACTTGAGCCTACAGAATTCTTTATGCTATCTGTTTCTGGACGTGAATCACTTGTTGATACAGCGGTCAGAACAAGTAAGTCTGGATACATGCAGCGCCGTTTGATTAACGCAATGGATGATCTGAAGGTTTACAATGATGAAAATTTGTCAGTAAGAAATACTGCAAATCGAATCATACAATTCTCATATGGGGAGGATGGAATCGACCCTAGCCGTGGTGTGCATGGTAAGCCTTTCAACATCGATGTAGTAGTCGATGAGGCACTAGGCACAGATGGACCAGTCAAAACTAAGGAAGAAGAATACCGCGACAGCGAGGATAAGGACTTCTCCCATGGAATTGGCGAAGGAGATTCTGAAGCAGCAGCAGGGGGTGCTGAGTGATGGTAGTAAAGAGTGCAACAAAGAAGAAGCTCATGGACATGTTAGTACCTGAAGAATTTGCTCACAAGTTGGCAGATGACCGCAAGTGGGATGACGTAAAGGTACTGACAGCACAAGAAATTGCTCAGTTCTGTGAAACCGATTCTGACACTGCAGCCCGAATACATGGAATTATTACTGGTGCATCCTCATCGAGTAGAGATTCTACAGGTGGCGATAATTCAAACATTGCTTCTGTTCGACTTCGTCGAGGAACACGCCGCCGCCGTACAGCAAAGGCAGTACAGGTCTTGGAACCATATGACCCTGAAATCAAATTGGCTACTTATGTCGATGACCTTGCGGATGACCCGGTGTTTAAGTCCATTAAAGCAGCAGCTGAATCTTTGGACCTGAAATTTTCTCAGATGACTATCCACGATTTGACTGTCGCAGTACATGACCGTGAAATTTCAAAGTTAACTAAGAAAAAGGCTGAGGCACTAGTTGTTGAGGCAGGTAAAGCACAGAAAATTGCTAAGATAGATCCTTTCGAGGCTGCAGGAATTATCACTGCACAATCTATTGGAGAACCAGGTACTCAGATGACTATGCGTACTTTCCACTATGCTGGTGTTGCAACTGTAAACGTAACACAGGGTCTACCGCGTATTATCGAGATTGTTGACGCACGTAAAGTACCAAACACGCCTACTATGACAATCCGTCTTGACGGAGCCAACAGTACCTCTGCAGATGCAGCACGTAAACTAGCAGCATCAATTGAAATTACAACCACAGTGAACATTGCTGATATTGAAACAGATGTCGCTCAGCGTCGCCTGGTTCTGAAATTGAAGAAAGGTAACTTGAAGCAGAAGGGAATGACTCCGGCTGAAGTCAAGGACAAACTCGAGCGTGCACTTCGACTCTATGTCGAGGCTGACAAAGAGAAGAACCCATCAGTATTGACTCTAATACCAGGTGTTCAAACTGAAGATGACCTGAAGACACTTGCTGAGAACCCACCATCTTACACTGAACTACTTCAATTGGAAGATAAAATCAAAGACATGCGTTTGAAGGGAGTTCCAAATGTTGAGCGTGCTAACGTTCAACTTGATGACAAAACTGGCGAGTACTATCTTTCGACGATTGGTAGTAACCTTTCGAGAGTTTCTGACATGGAAGGAATCGACCGTTCACGTACTTACACCAACAACATTATCGAAATTTACGAGTATCTTGGAATTGAAGCAGCACGTCAAGCCATTATCGACGAACTGCAAGCCACACTTGATGGAGCACGTCTAGAAGTTGACGTACGCCACTTGTTAATGGTTGCAGATGTAATGACTAGCGAAGGAGAAGTTCGTGCTATTGGACGCCATGGTGTGTCTGGAACCAAGCACTCTATCCTTGCTCGTGCAGCATTCGAAGTTACAGTAAACCACCTATTGAAGGCTGGAATTATTGGTGAACGTGACAACCTAACAGGTGTCGCAGAGAATATCATCGTAGGACAGCCGATCAGTCTAGGTACTGGGTCTGTACAGTTATATTACATCCCAGAAGAAGACAAAAAAGCCAAAAAAGGCAAAAAGTAAATTCAACATTGAGATGCATAACGCGGAGGAATGAAATATGGATATAAGTAGACAATTGAAGCTTGCAAGTACGACCGGAAAACTATTGTTTGGACAACGCCAAGCAGTAGATGCATGTGCTAAGGGTGATGCCAAGTGCGTTATTCTAGCAGCAAACTGCCCACAAGAGTATGTGGATGAACTTTCTGCAAAGCACCCGGGAATAACCATCCACCGAACTGTTATGGTTAACCGCGATTTGGGTGTAGCATCTGGAAAACCATTCAGTGTCTCGACAATTACTGTCGTTGATGCGGGCGATTCAGAATTGCTGACACTTAGTGGCAATCTAGCGTGAAACTAAAGACATCGGTTTTCTCGCAAGTCTATGGCCCTTGACTTGGTCGCTGTTTTGAAGCGTTTGGGCGTTAGCCTAGATTCTGATTCAGCCCCGGTCACTTCCCCAGGTGTAATCACATGGCTGGGCAGTCTGTATGATGTATCGCCTGAACATTTCAATTTGGGAATGTCAGATGGAATGGATGTGTGGACTTCAGGACAAGGTTTTGCACCCTTGGATTTAGCAGGCATTGAGACATGGTTGTTTGATGCACCGCGTGGGGATCACCTGATTATTGCAGAGCGTAAAATAACTTTCAATATAGAGGATACCCCGCAGCGGGTTGAACGAAATCTGACCATTTGGACTCAGAATGAATTAGCTGCATTTATTGGCCATTCAGTACTTGATGGAAGCCTTGTTATAATCGATGAAGAAGAATTAGTTACGAATGAAACAGAACCTGAAATGTTTGCAGGTACTGGACCATTCACCCTCAAGCCGAGGAATGATTTCACGCAACTCGATAGCGAAGGCCTAGATATTTCAATGGCTAAGCCAGTATTGATTCCAGGAAAAATTCACAATGTGAGAGGTCTTCTAAAAGGACCCGCTGAAGATGAAATTTCTCGTTGGGTATTGAATTGTGGTGGACTCCATCTTCTACATGAGGTAGAATTACTAGATAAATCACCATTACTCAATCAAGAGTATTTAGAAATTAACCCTAAGCCAGATTTCACAGATATTCTTTCAGAACGGCGAGCACATTCCGATGGAATGGGGGATTTACTTCGTTGGTGGAGATTCGAAAATGAAGGAGCCATTGTAGACACATATGATGTGTTAGTACCTGCTCACATTAGTCGTGATGGTACTGGATCAAAATGGATTCTTGATGGTGTAACAGGAACTCTTCACAGAAACTTGTGAACAAAGGTTTCATCAGTCTGTGTCATGACCATAGGTCATGCGCAATCGTTCTGTATTGAGCCTATCAATACTTGTTCTACTACTGGGTAGTCTAGTCCCTGTTACGAATATATCCGTTCTCGAAGATTCAGAGCGTACGCTATTTGCGGATTCAGAACCCGAAATGCTGGTACAAGCCGGTACCTCAACAGGGCATGTTAATGGATCACAAATCGAGGCAACACCTAACGGATGGGTAATTTCGGGAGATACGAGAAATTCGTTGACATTTGGTGCATTCCAATTGCAAGCGACTTCGGTTTACAATAATCAACTAGATGCAGATTCATATGTTGCTTCAATTGATTCACAAGGCAACTGGTTGTGGGCAATAATGCCGGATGCAACTCAAGGGTTAACCTTGGTTACATCGATGACGAGTTCGATTGGTGGTGACATATTTATTGGCGGATTAATATTTGGCGATGTGAACTTTGGTAGTACACTGTTAAGCGCTCAAAATGGATATGGTGATGGTTTCATTGCAAAGGTTGGCCCTGGGGGTCAGTGGATGTGGGCTGTTGCGTTTGATACAGCCACAAATTCAGTAGGCAACAGTAGCATTGTTACTGGCTTAGCAGCATCTCTTTCGGGGGACGTTATTGTATCTGGTACTCAAAAAGGCTATACTGACTTTGGAGGAATAAACGCAAATAATACCGACTCAGAATTATTTATTGCTAGTTTAGATGCCAATTCTGGTATTTTGAATTGGGTAACTACTGCAGGCGGGATCGGTGATGAAGAAGGCGGACCAGTTAGTGTAGATTCAATGGGAACTATTTGGCAAGCAGGAACCACATCAGGAACATTTTCAGCTAACGGGAAGTCTCACCAGGCAGTAAGCCAAGCCGACACAGTAGTGATAAAATGGAGTGCACAGGGAGTAGTTCAGGATGTAATTGGTCTCTCTAGTGCTGCCAGTGAAATCAATATCCCACACGATTTGATAGTCACACAAACCGATGATATTGTGGTTTCAGGTGTATTTTTGGGTTCACTTGATGCTGGAAATCAAAATACACTTTCTGACAAGGGTAATGGAGATGGTTATGTCGTCAAGTTACTGAAATCAGGAGCCTCCTCATGGGCTACAAGCGCCGGTGGAAGTTCTTCTTTAGAGAGAGTTTATTCAATCGCAGAAACTTCGAATGGTGATTTTATTGCTGGTGGAATGATTGGAGGCTCAGCAGACTTTGGAATTCATGTTACAAACACAAACGGTGGTTTGGATTTGTACGTTGCACAACTCGACAGCATGGGCACATGGCAATGGGTAGAGAATCTTGGGGGAACTGCCGATGATTTATTTGCAGATTTAGCACTCAACATGACTGATAAACCAGCCGCTTTAGGCTCTTTCCAATCAACGATTAACAAGGGTACACAATCCGTAACGAGTTCAGGTGGCCTTGATTTGGTTATTTGGAGTCTTGACCCAATAAATAATGCTGACAGAGATAATGATGGAGTAAATGATCTCACAGACAACTGCCCTGATGACAATAATCCACTACAGTATGACAGTGACCTTGATGGTAATGGCGACGAATGCGATTATGATGATGATAATGATGGAATCACTGACAATTCTGGTGATGACTGTCCGCGTGGCGGAGCTTGGAATTGGACCAGTAATTCAACAACCGACTTCGATAATGATGGATGTAAAGACTCTAGCGAAGACGATGATGATGATAACGATGGAATTGATGATGATTCTGACGGTTGTATGAGTTCTTATTCTCCACCACGAAATTGGTGGGTTTCAGATACTTCTAATGACATAGATAGTGATGGCTGCAGAGATGCTGACGAGGATCTTGATGATGATGGAGATGGCTATGATGATGCTGCAGATGACTGTAACAAAATTGCTGGAAATTCGACACTCGGCGCATACCAAGGTTGCATAGACTCCGATGATGATGGCTGGGCTGATATTGAAGATACATGCCCTAATTCTGCAGGTAATTCCACACTAGGTGGGGCAATTGGCTGTCCCGACACTGATGGTGATGGTTGGTCTGATGATGATGATGCCTTTGACAACGATCCTACTCAATGGGATGATGCTGACGGAGATGGATATGGTGACAACCAAGATGGAAACACTCCCGATGCTTGTATTAATTTGGAAGGAACATCAGTTCTAGACAGATATGGCTGCCCTGACCCCGATAGCGATGGTTATTCTTCTGGCGATCAAGATTGGACAATCGAAAATGGTGCAGACGCCTTCCCACTAGATGAAACACAGTGGTCAGATTGGGACGAAGATGGATTTGGAGATAATTTTGGTAATCTCACTTGGCTCGACAGAAATTCTAATTGGCCAGGCGAATATTATCAGTATGCAAGAGACCAAGATGCATGTCCTACATTGTTTGGGACTTCTTGGCAGGAAGATATTCTTGGATGCCCGGATAGTGATGGTGATGGTTGGGCAAATTTCATGGATGGGTTCCCCAATGACCCTGATGAATATCAGGATTCAGATATGGATGGTGTAGCGGATGGTGCAGATGACTGTCCAGACGTACCTGGGAATTCAACAAATGATATTCTAGGATGCCCAGACTTTGATGGCGATGGCTGGGGCGACCCATCACTTGGCTCAGATTGGAATCCAATGGACCCGACACAATGGGCAAATTCTGATGGAGACCAGTATGGAGATAACCCAGTTGGAAATAACCCCGATTTCTGTCCTGATGAGGCCGGCTATTCCTTTGAAGGAGATGTACTTGGGTGTGTAGATACCGATGGCGATGGTTGGGCGGATATTATCGATAAATTCTCAACAGAACCAACCCAATGGAATGATTCAGACGAAGATGGGTTTGGCGATAATCCGAATGGCAGAGATGCTGACAAATGTCCCGAAGTTGCAGGAGTAGCCAAGGAAAATGGTTGCGAAGAAGTAATTGTTGACTCATCAGGGAGCAGCATTCTCACATACGGGGGAATCGGAATCGGCGTATTAGTGGTTGTAATTGTGATTGGATTACTAATTATGCGTAGAATGGATTCGGATGAAGATGACAAGATTTGGTCCCAAGGAAATACAATTCCTGAAATGCCAAACATGAATGCTATGCCTGTAAATCAGGGATTATATTCACAGCATGTACAACCTCAACATACAGGCCCTGCACTTTCCAGTCTTCCTGGCAACATGGAAATTGCACCTCAACAAGTGGTTTCGCCTGAGCCAACAGTTGTTCAACAGTGGACTGATGCCAATGGGCACACCTGGAGGTCCATGAGTGATGGAAGTACACTATGGTGGAATGGTGCCGATTGGCAGCGAACTTGAAACCGCGATTATTGTAAATTGAGGGAATTTGATGGTATCGGTAACCTTACTGGGCACGGCTCAGGACGGTGGTGTTCCACAGGTTGGTTGCGAATGTTGTTCTAACTTGACACAAAGGTATCCTGTATCTTTGGGATTAACCGATGCAGATGGTGGGAAGCACCTGTTCGAGGCAACCCGCCACCTTGGTGAGCAATTGCGTTTGTGGGGTTGTACCGAAGTTGATTCTGTCTTCCTCACTCATGCTCATATTGGTCATGTCGATGGTCTAGGGCTATTTGGAAAGGAAACTATGGCTGCAAAAGGAGTCAATCTATACTGCTCAAAATCAATGGTTGAGTTGATAGAAAGAACTCCACATTGGTCCAACCTACTTTCTGAAGGTGTCTTCATTCCAAGGGTTGCATCCTTGTATCAATTACCGGGTGTAACGGTTGAAGCCATCGAAGTTCCGCACCGAGCGGAACTTTCTGACATGCATGCCTATCTTATCAAAGCCGAGAAAACTCTGCTTTTCCTACCAGATCACGATACCTGGCAAGAAACTCTTCGTGGTCACGACTTGAGAGCTTGGCTCAACCACTTCGAGGTCGACATCGCCCTTATCGATGGCACATTCTACAGTTCTGATGAACTCAAGCACCGAGACCAGAGTGAGGTGCCTCACCCACCAGTTGAACAAACACTGCAGATGATTGGTGAGCGCAGAGAAGGAGATGGAGAAATAGTATTCATCCACCTAAATCACACAAATCCTCTGTGTAGAGATGAAACACCAGTTACTGAATTAGGTTGGAAAGTAGGCAAAGAAGGGATGTCATTCAATCTGAGTTAGATTGTGTGATATGTATCTAATGTACCCGTAAGAAATCGAAATTTCTTCTCCACTGTCTCCATTTAATGGAGTCCCTCTATCGACATCGATTTTTACATTAATTGCTAAACTGCTATCCTGTTTTTCAACTTGCAATCTCTCGATAAATTTGATGTGACTTTCATATGTGTCCTTTTCGGAATGGTCTGCAACTGTTTTTAGAACGCCTAAACCATTACTTCCGCATAACTTTCCTGACAAATCACTAATTCCAGAGCCATTGTTAAATTCCGGTGATAATTCTGAAAGATCATGGCTTGTTTCTATGTCATCGCATACTGCTAAAACACCGCCCTCATTGCTTTCTGAATAATTTAGGATGAACGTTATTAAAACTGCATCAGAAGGTACATCAAAATAGAAGGATTCTGTTGCTCCGTCAGATATCAAAATCGTTTCTTCAGTCCAGATATCTTCACCTTCAACACTTAAGGTCCACATCGAGTCAGGAGCGGGTTCTGAGGACACCATGGCATCAGGAGCTGTAGCGAGATAAGTAGCTTCAAGTCCTGCTAGTGGAATGATAATAATAGCGGCGAAAGTACCAATCTTTTTACTATCTGGCCAATTGAATCTTCCCAGTGATGAAACATCAGGTGTTCGCATTGCGTTCATGATGAAGTGTGCTGCAAAGGCTGCACCCATTCCCGGTACTGAAGGGAACACGCCATCTGCACTGGCAACGGACTTCCAATCCATAATTGCTGGCAGCAATGACCAAAGAATAACTGCTGAAAATGCTGAAACCATCATTACGATGGAATGGGTTGAATCTGGTTTGTATCCCATCCAACGAATAATCAGTAAAGGAACAAATATGCTTCCTAGTCCATATACTGCTAGTACTACTAACTTGAACACAGAATCTCCGCCCGGAACGTAAAGTCCACCTATTGAAATTGCAGTTGCAAAAGCAGCGACAACTAATGTGACCTTCTTGGTAGTCTTGTGGTCCTCCCTCCATTCTGGTTTGATGTCATCAGTAATCGCAGCAGTGCAGGCTAGTACCTGACTGTCTGCGGTTGACATAGTTGCTGCGAAAATAGATGCAAGAATCATACCTACTCCTATTGCCGGCATTGTGTCCATGGCTAGCATAGGAAGCCCTAATTCTGGGTCAAAATTGTCTGCCTTTGGGAACAGTACACGACTTGATAATCCAACAAAGGTCATCAAGATAATGAATGGAGTCTGCCAAACGAAGAACCAAACCATTGCTTGTTTTCTGTCTTTTTCTGAACCGAGAGTCATAACTCTGGACACTACTTGTGGCTGGCCAGCGACTGCTAATCCCCCAAGTAGGAAAGCAAAAATCCACAGCGAAAATCCAAACATTAGATCGGGTGGCATAATATTGGTTAGGGCCGTGTCTTGAGACTCAAGGCCAGAATTCATCCCGCTAAAGCCTCCAACTTCTCCTAATGCAATCCAACACAGAATCATAGAACCAATTATCATCACACATGATTGAATGGCATCGGTCCAGATGGATGCTCTGATTCCTCCAGCATAACAGTAAGCAACGACCAGTACGAAACCAATCAATATTCCTACAAGTTCAGACCATCCCATCATTACTAGCAATGCTTTACCACCAGATGTTAGTTGGGCTGCAGCATATATGCTTAGGAATAATACTGAGAGAACAGCCGCCAATTTTGCTTCTGGTGAACCGGCCTTATCTCCAACAAGAGATGATAGCGACCTAACATTTCTTTTGTGTCCTTCTTCCTGAATGAATTTGTATAACCACATCCATGCAACAAGTTGGCCAAGTGTTGATGCAATAGCCAGCCAAATTACATTGTAGCCCATCACATAAGTGAAACCTATTGCACCGATGAACATGTAGCCAGAGTTCCATGTACTGACTGCAGAAAGTGCGGCAAGAGCAGGATGCATCCCACGACCTGCAACCAAATAATCATCAGTTGTATCTTTCTTTACACGAATTGAAGCCAAACCTACTCCTGCAAAGAGTAGCATGAATGCGAGAAATGAAATTATTA
The DNA here is from genome assembly GCA_018650165.1 of Methanobacteriota archaeon. GTDB lineage: Archaea > Thermoplasmatota > Poseidoniia > Poseidoniales > Poseidoniaceae > MGIIa-K1. Next base: position 533 of record JABIGM010000018.1, on the reverse strand, counting down.
TCCAAAATTTCTCAGAAATTCAAATCACCTTATGTTAATACTTCCAACAGGCGATCTTGTTCCACTGCACGACGGATTTCCATAGCGATTCTTCGACCACTTGAAACAGGCTTTCTCCATGTTGCATTGCCATAAGGATGGCCAACCGAAACATGCACATTTGTGCCTCCACCTACGCGTGGAGCCACATCATATATTGCGTAATTCATGTCCTTGTCGATACATGTTTGCAAGCAGAATGGACCAATGATTCCTGGGTCGTAATGCTCCTTCGATGCAGTAATAAATTTCTCACCAAGTTCGAATGCTTTCTCGAGAAGTGATTCGCGAATTGTGGCAGTATTATGACCAACAACTGTCATCTCAGGTATTTGTTGGTGTGCAGGCATTGTCATCTGTTGAGGCGCAGGTAAGCGAACATGCCCATCTAAAGATGATTCAAAGCGCCAATCCACACCAAGGAGTTCTAGTTTAGGCATTTCTTCCTCTAGTGGCGAGTAAAAGAAATTCAAGTTGAATACTGGTCCAACCAC
>JABIGM010000052.1 GCA_018650165.1 Methanobacteriota archaeon | reverse complement strand
ATCGCTGAAATCGATCGTGCAATCCTTGCAGAACTGAGAAAGAATGGCCGCATGTCCTTTGTTGAGTTGGCTGCAATAGTTGGTGCTAGTGAGAGAACTGTACGCACACACGTGCGTCGCATGGAGGAAATAGGGACTATTCGCGGCTACACTGTTAGAGAGGGTGGGGTTGGACTAACTGCACTCATTCGAATCAAAGTTTCACCAGGTTCTGAAATTGGAACCTTTGCAGGAGAAGTTACCGGTTGGGGTGGCGTTGAAATTCTTTACGAAGTTTCTGGAGAGGCCGATTTAATCGCTCTTGTTCACGTTGATGACACGATGGCGCTACGTACACTCCTAGACAGGATGTGGATGGCGGCTCCTAGTGAGATTGCAAGCACAACTACAGAGCTTGTACTCGAGCAATACTGATTGAAAGTACTCGATGCTTCTAGACTGGAGTTCCGATGAACGGTTCATCGATATCCAATTGTAGAATGTACAATCCAGTAGAGATACAAGAAGCATAGATTCTACCTTCGTGGAATTCGACTGCCCAAAGGAATGGAACCCATCCGAAATCGTAGAATTCACTATCTAATGGAGTGCCATCTAGGTGCCCTGATGGCAAATAGTAACCAACTGTTGCTTCGAAGTGAATGTCTATTCTATCTGTTGATTCGGGCGCTATTAGTGTTTCAACATCGAGAATCCATAATCCTGCATGATAATGTGAGATGTATAACCTGCCGTCCCAATTACCTCCATGAGATTGGTCGGTTTCTACAGTTGTCTCAAAATATCCGCTGTCAAGATTGTGTGGGCTAAATAATAGCCACTCGTCTGCATTAGGATCTAATTCACAACTCGCCCCAAAACAATGGTCTTCGGCATACGGGATTTCCCAATCTCTAGTCATAGTAATTTCAAATCTAAAATTCCCATTTTCCATCGAATAGTCAGTTGTATCCAAAAGGTAGACGATTCCTGTTCCTTCGAACAAATCTAGACACTCTACTGCGGCTGTAACATAGTGTCGTGGCTCATCGCCTAAGCCTAAGTGAGATACATCGAGCATAGCAGGGAATGGTTCGGCATAGTGAATGTAAGATACTCTCCCTCCATTTTCGTTACCGGTGGTTCCGCTATCTGGCTGACCGTCTTCATCTAAATCTAAGAAATCCATCCAAGAGCCGACTTCAGGCGCTCGCCAACGACACATCACTGGGTTTCCTAGTCCCGCTTTGCAGAGTGTCGCCATTGGCAAATACAACTCGGGAGAATTTGTTGGATGTGGTACATTAGTTACGTCCCCGATTCTCAAACCTGCTTCCCAATATGAGCCGTAGATGAATGTCCTGCCGTACCGAGGGTCGTTTTGGTCATCTCCGGGCCATGTCTGGACTGTCATGTCGTGTATGTATATCCAACCGCCACGGGTTGTCTCCCAAGCAACTTCATACTCGCCGACCTTGATTATTGTATGACCTTGCCCAGATGCAGGTACCCCGGGGAGTAATTGAGATGCGCTCCCTTGAAGATTGAGGTGTGCAATGGTAACTCCTCCACAAGCTTCGCCGATTGCTGAATTACATTGTTCATAGTCAGGGTTTGCCACGAAAATATACCACTCGTCATCGATCATGTGAGGATAGAGATTGTGTGGTCCACTAGGATGGTCTGCGTCATACCAAGAATCAACATAAGTTGGATTTTCCTTATCAGTAACATCGATGAGTGTGACTGAAACTTGAATCGGGTCGCTCCATTCTCCAACATTTGGGTCAGCATATCCTGGGTCAACTAGTTGATTTTGCAAAATAACATATTCATTTCCATTATACTCCAAGTATTTTACATCAAGAACCTGCGTGTTCGGGTCATTGTAAACGCCCATTACTTGTGGGTCTGAAGCGTTTGTAACATCTACAATGTGCATATCATTCCAACCAGCTTGGTAACTGTATACTCGCCCATCTGGAGAGCGAGCAACTGAAATCTCAGCATTACCGGGGGTGGTGAGTGGGTTGAATGCTAATTGTTCGATATTGTCGGTGCCGGCTTGATGTTGGCTGGTGTTCATGTGGTCATGGCCCTCGCCTTGGAATAATGGATCTCCTTCATGGAAATGGAGCGTGTCCTCCTGAGATTTAGATTCAGATTCCTCTGTATCAAAGACAAGTACCAGTAGCGAAGAGGTGAATAAAACTGCAAATATTCCCAGTGCGACCAACTTGTTGTCCATGTATCGGGCGCTATCTTCTTCCGTATTGTATTTATTCTCAAGTCGTGTGGCAGAATCAATGCGCTTCTTATTAGCCTGTCTTGCGGTTCTGATGCTCACTTCTCCCGTGGTTGGTCATGAATTGGCTGTCTACACCGTAATGGTAAATTCTGAAGATGCTCATCCTGCCGATATTCCTAACGGTTCTCTAAAAGAAGGTGATACGGTGTGGTTTTGGATGAAAGATTCCACTGAAAATGCTTCTCTAGTTGTCGAACTAGAGCATGATGGGGCGGCAATGCGCTCCTCTGATTTACAATTCGAATGTGAAATGGATGAGAACGACACAGTGCTAGTTGATGAAAATTGTAAAACTCGGTTTGATTATACCTTTAATCAACAAAATTCAGCTGGTTTGTGGAACATTACTTTCATGAAATATGTCAATAGCACATTGACAGAGACTATCGACGGCTCGGTTACAATAGAAGAGGATGTACACGACGAAATGCCGTTGGAGGTCGTGGATGATGCTAGCTCAAATACCGACTTTACTAACAAAGAAATTATTGCAGGAGTTACGATTGTGATTTCCCTCATTGGATTCATAACCATAGCATTCCGAATGAAAGATGACTGTTCGGTAGAAGAGGAATGATTTCTTTTTCTTTGAAGCAGAGGGTAGCGTTAGCAGCGACCCACTGAATCCCCTTTGTATCGGAAAATAAAATGCAAAGGGGTTTCGGATGAACCCTTACGAAATTCCTGATTAATTTGTATATACAATCTACTTATTATAAGACCATATAT
>JABIGM010000046.1 GCA_018650165.1 Methanobacteriota archaeon | reverse complement strand
CGAAATGATTCGAGAATTGCGCAGAATATAATTTCAGCGCACCCCGGCGCGAGCACTTTGACTACCTTTTACTCAAACGGGGTACTGACGAATAGCGTCCACTGGATTATTCTTCTTCACTAGAAGATACCAATGATTCTGCATACCATGCTTCTAGAGAATCAACACGAGCCTGGTTTAGTCCGAGATTCTTGGCCTGTAACTTCAGCAACTTTTGCTCATTTTCAGTTAGAACACCGTCTTCCATCACCATAGTATATGCTTCAAGGTAAGCGGATTGTTGATACATCCTAGCATTGAGGACAAAGTATGTCAGACCCTGTCTTGAGTCCAGATGGGTTTTGGCAATTGGATGATGGAGAATGGGTTGCTAGCGAAAAGCAGACATTGGCTTTAGAGAATGGAGCTGTTCCTCACGGCACAGTAATCACAAATTCTACTTCACTTGAAGAGAGATCGGGCAATACCAGTTTCTTTGCTAAATTGAAGCCCAAACAAAAGTTGTACATCTTTAGTGGAGTTTGTTTGGTATCTATTTGTTTATCATTAATTATAGTGCTTGCATCGTTGTCCCCTATTTCAGAAAGTCATGCTCCAGTAACCGATTGCTCTGCCAATAATACAAACTTAGTGTCAGGTTTTGAAGCAGAGTCAACAGTTAGTGAATCTGAAAACCAAGAGGAAGTGTGCCCCCATGAAGTTAAAATCGGTTCATGGAATTTGGAAGTATTTGGACAATCTAAAGCCAATAATCAACAGGAACTTTCTGAGATTGCAGAAAAAATTAGTTATTATGATGTTATTGCTGTTCAGGAAATAAAGGACAAAAATCCAGGAACTGCGCCCTACATCCTTCAAGATGAAGTTGAGACATATGGTGAATATGGAATGATTCTATCTAACAGAACTGGAGTTTATTGCGAAGAAAACCCATATGCCTCAGAGCAGTATGCTTTCTTTTACAATAACGATACAATCAAACCACTTGAAGAAGGACACCACTATCCAGACACCGATTGTGAGTTCTCTAGGGAACCATTCGCTGCTAGATTTCAATCAACTGAATACGACTATACATTTGTCCTAATCACCTTACATGTGAAACCAGATGATGCAGTGGATGAGATCAACGCTTTGGTAAATGTATTCGAATGGGCTAAATTTCAATACCCCAATGAGGATGATTTCATTTTGCTTGGGGACCTGAATGCAGATTGTAGTTATGCAAGTTCATCTGAATTAGATGAATTAGATATTCGTAATGGAGACTATCAATGGATAATACCTGATGGAACTAATACCAACACTGCTGAATCGTCATCCTGTGCATATGATCGGATGATTATCGGTGATGGTGGAACTCAAGAGTTCCTAGGTTCATACTCAACTGATTGTGAAGTAGAAGCCTCTGACCATTGCATTATTTCAGCTAAGTTTTCGGCACATGAGTCGTGACATCAAAAACCACAATATTCTGTGTTCTTATGTAGAATTAAGAATTGTTGGACCGACTATTTTCGCACCTTCAGGACCTTCGACGCTGAAAGCTATAATGCAGTGCTGAGAGCAGATATTGAATCCATTTTCTGTAACATTCAATGTTTCTCCGATTTCCCAAGTTGAATCATCATCACCTGATTGAATAAGTGTACAATTTCCCTCCGAGGGTGATGTAGAGCAAATGTGAGATCCTGAGCGTTCGATAGTGACGACCAAATCTGAAATATCCATGTCGACACCACCATCATCGTCCAAAATTAGATTGAAAAGAACGTCTGATGTTTCAACCGAATTAGTATTCTTTTCGGGGTCTTCGACTGAATAGTAAAATGATTCTGGCTCACTAAAGCATCCAGGTGTTGAAAATGAAAAAAACAGGATGATGCATAGAACAATACCCCTCCGGTCCATGTGATGTCGTCATAGAGGTTGCATTTAGGTTAATCAGTTGATTTAGCAGTATCAACAAATTTCTCAAATGTCATTTTAGATATCTTTGAGTCTCATCAAAGCCACCGATGAACATTGGGTTATCGCCCCTGTTATCGATAATTACAGGAACTGTACGATGACCAGTCTCGGACACGACATCATTGCGAACATCGGGTTCATGATCGAAATTAATTTCGTGGTAAGTCAAACCTTTAGCATCGAATAAACGCTTTGCTGCTACACAGTATGGGCAAAATGTCGTAGAATACACAATGAAATCTGCATCCGAGGATTTGGCATCATCTACCACACGACTCATGGCGGGTTGTCAGGGTGACCCTTCTTGAATGTATGTTAATCATCATCCGTAAGTACTAGTCCATCATAATCGATTTTCCAGTCGAGAATATCCCAAGGAATCGCTTCTTTAGTCGCCTCGGGGTTTCGGGAAATAATACCGACATAACCACCCGCACCTGCACCCATGCCTTTCCAGGCTAGAACATCTGCCATATCCTCTAGCATCAGGTAAGGTGCATTCAATGCAGGATCCAAGCGGCCTACTGCCGCAGTGTAGGATTTCATCGCCACACATAGATTGAATCGGTCATCTCTTTGGACATGGGTCGCCATGTCTTTACCGCTTTGACGTATATCCATTAGGTGTGGTAAAACTTCCTCATAACGAGCCCACACACTATCGTGTAAGTCTCCTGAACTATGGCGCACACCTGTGTCTGCAAGAATGAGATGTTTCTCCAACCATCGATTGAATGATGGCGGAGGAACAAGATGTACTCTCTCTACATGTTGCCCTATGAATTTGAGATGTTGGATTCCCCCATATCTGGCTGCCCACTGGTCTTGGCGTCCACCGTGATTACCCAGTACTTGTTCAAACTTGAAAGCCAATTCTTCAGAATTTTCAGCACCTTTGATGGCCGCCATCAATGCCACATTGATAGCACCTGAAGTCCCAAGGCCACTACCAACTGGAATATCACAACCGTAGTTAACACTGATTTTGCCATCTGAATCTGTAGTCATTTCTGCATGTGCATAATGATTGATTGCGACATTGACAACATCTCCTCCCACTTGCTCACAGAAAGGCGCTGCATCAGACCATCCCCCTGCAAGATCGATTCTAACAGGTGCTTTCGCGGTGACCATGGTTGTGGCAGAAGGCGGGGGCTTAAGTCTCCTACCTAAAATGTAGCAAAAGCCCAAAAAATTAAATTAAACTCTAATTGAAAAATTAAAAATCCAATTGGAAAAAACACTATAAAGATTCAAGCCATTCTTTGATTGAAAAATGAAATTCAATTGGAATCATGTGGCCCTTGGGGTGTTGGATCCTAGTAACATCCCATCCTGATTCTTCGAATAATTCCGGTATTTCCAAACCCGCTTCAAGTGACACTCTATGGTCGGACTCGCCGTGCATCCATAGCATCTTTCCAGTTGGTATTTCGAGTAATCTCTGCTTGATTTCCATGGGCCTTACAACTCGAGTACCCATTGCGATAATCCCGATTACTTGGTGGTCAAACTGCAATAACTCTTGGGCCATTGCTCCACCCTGGCTAAATCCACCTAGGACCAGTTTGTCATCGGGAAGTATGTTGGAGAGTTTAAGCAAAGATGAATCGACATCGGAAAGTTCTGTTGCTGACAGTATTCTGCGACGAGGGTTATCTCCGCCTTCATAGCGCCACCAAGTAAATCCACGACTAGGGTGTTCAAAACCCGCCTCTGGGACCAATAAGTCCCAATTGTCAGGCAGTATCTTTTCGGCAAGTGGCCGCATCATTTCAGCAGTACCCGTCATGCCGTGCATCATCACCAATGTTGGCATGACACTCCCCTCATAGTTCCCAGTAGTTTTCTATTCCACCTGCGATCATGAAGTGGATTGAACTCTGACCACCGGTAAGAGTTACTTCAAGCGTATATTCATCGGTACGGCTCTGTATTGTTGCCAATTCTTGAGATTGGGTGCCCGCAGTATAGGTTCGAGTCAGTATACTATTTCCAGCGTGGTCTTTAACCGATAAAGTTCCAGTTCCACCTTGTGGCATTGCTACATCAATATAGAATACATAATAGTTGAAATCGATTCCTGAAGGATGACCGCTATCTACGAACGTGTCTGTAACTTCACCATCGATAGGCCCTTCGAATACACGGTCTTTCAGGTCGGTAGCCCGAATAAACCAAGCTTCGCCTCTGTAGTCACTACCGGTATTGGTCAGTGACATTCTGAACTGTAATTCGTCATCCTGGTCTAGCCATTCAAAGTAGTCAATAAATCCGTGAGTCCCATCAAAGTGGTATTCTAGTGAATGACCAGAACTGCTACTTGCCTTTACAACTGCCATTCCATTGAGGGAGCCAGTGGTTTCCGCCATCCAAGATTCACCCAGCAAAGTAAACAACCAGGTATCGCCCTCATTCCAAGGGAAATTGAATACCGATTGAGGCTCACCATTTTCATAGACTGCCAAATCATCGATTATCACACGACCCAAAAAGGGATTATGATTGATGACTGCATGCCTTTGCGCTTCCCTTTCAGAGGATATTCCAAGCATGTATTGATTCTCATCTTCGTCAATCTCGGTAACCACTAGGCGCGCTGTGTCTTCACCAAATTGTGATGTCTCGAAGGTGTATAACCACCAATCTCCAACTTCCCAACCGGGTTTTTCGGTAGCGTCTACTTCGAACTCTTCCGAGCCATCTCCGCCACTGATGCAACCAGACATGCTGATGGAGACCATTAGCAAAGCCGTAAGTAGTGCCCGCATGGTAGCGCCTATGCCCTTTGGGATTTGAGTCCACCGCATCAATAATATTACAATCAGAGCCAACCAGTGATTGTTAGGCTTGGAGCAATTACTACTGCTACAATGCTCATCAACTTGATTAGAATGTTTAGAGAAGGCCCACTGGTGTCCTTGAATGGGTCACCAATTGTGTCTCCAATGACGGCTGCTTCGTGAGCAGCATCGCCCTTTTGTGCACCTTCGATGTGGCCTTGCTCGATTGCTTTCTTGGCATTGTCCCAAGCACCACCAGCGTTAGCCATGAATAGAGCCATTAGAACTCCAGTAACTAGAGAACCAGCAAGAAGACCACCAAGTGCAGGAGCACCTAAAGCGAATCCAACGATAACTGGAGCGATAATTGCCACAACTCCTGGCCCAACCATTTCCTTTAATGCAGCATCTGTTGAAATTTCAATACACTTTGCACTGTCTGGGTACGAGGTACCTTTGTGTTCGATTACCTTTGGCCATGTAGATACAACCTCGAGATCTACTCCCTCTGGAGTATCTGCCCTTAGCGCTTCTCTCATTACACCAAATTGTCGGCGGATTTCATTTACCATTTCGTTAGCAGCCTTGCCAACAGATGTCATGGTCATTGCAGCAACTACGAATGGTAGAGCACCACCAATCAATAGCCCGATAACTACCTTAGGGTCCGATAGGGCTAGTTGAGAGAGGCCGAGGCCTGCTGCTGCAGAGTATGCAGCGAATAATGCGAGTGCTGTTAGTGCAGCACTACCAATTGCAAATCCTTTACCGATTGCTGCAGTAGTGTTACCTATTGAATCAAGACCGTCTGTTATTTCACGGACTTCCTTTCCTAGACCGCTCATCTCTGCGATTCCACCAGCGTTATCTGCAACTGGTCCATATGCGTCAACGGTCATTGTAACACCAACTGTTGCAAGCATTCCCATAGCAGCCATTGCGATTCCGTATAGGCCGAATTCTGGCATGAATCCGCCAGCGCTACTGGAAGTATGACCATCCATCATGAAGTGGTTAGCTCCGAATATACCGAAACAGATTAGGATAATCGGGATGAAAGTAGACATCATTCCAACAGATAGGCCTGCGATTGCGTTTGTAGCAGGGCCTGTCTTGGACATCTGTCCAATGTGAGGGATTGCTTTTGGCTTGAGGCCAAATACATCTTCAATTCCAGTATAGTACTCTGTTACTAGGCCGATTAGAATACCAACGATTGAACCAATAATTACTGCAATCATTGGATCTGTGCCTGTATCTAGGTCCATGAAACCAATTCCGAACCATCCAACAACCCAGAATAATCCTGCACCGATGAATGTAGTGTTTCGTAGCGCAGCACCAGGCTCGCCGTTCTTCAAGAATTCCATGGAGAAGACACCAACTAAGGATGCGAGGTAACCGACCAATCCTAAGAAGATTGGAAGAATGACGTAATCTACATTCATGTTAGCGCTAGAGTCTGCGATAACCATTGCAGCGATAATAGAACCAACGAAAGACTCGAAGATATCAGCACCCATTCCGGCTACGTCACCTACGTTGTCTCCGACGTTATCTGCGATAACACCAGGGTTACGAGGGTCGTCTTCAGGGATTCCTGCTTCGACCTTTCCGACTAGATCTGCTCCTACATCTGCAGCCTTAGTGTAAATACCGCCACCGACACGAGCGAATAGTGCAATAGAAGAAGCACCCATTCCGAATCCTGCAGCGTGTGTGATATTGGAACCTTCATCGCCTGCTCCTAAGAAGTAAGCCACTAAAGAGATACCAAGTAATCCGAGACCACCTACTGAAAGTCCCATAACTGCTCCACCATTATACGAAACGGCAAGAGCGCCTGCTTGACCTTCATTTTGTGCAGCCATTGCTGTACGGCCGTTAGCAGCAGTTGCTGCTTTCATTCCTGAAAGACCGGCAAGTACGCTTGCTACGGCTCCTCCAAGGAATGCCAGTGCGGTCAAATGACCATCTGTTTCGGTTATGAAATACAGCAGAACTGCTACGACGGCAACAAATATGGACAGATATCTATATTCGGCTTTAAGGAAAGCCATTGCTCCGTCCTGAATTTGTTGCGTAATACCTGCAACAGTTGGGTTGTCTATCTCTACGCTAATTACTTTCTTGTATAACAATGCAGCAATAGCTAGCCCTACTAGGGATACTATCACGGCAATTAATGCGATGTCCATCATGATTACACCTTCTTGCCCGCCGACCAAAGTCCCCTTCATAAGGACATCCCTAAGGAAAACTACGCTATGAGGCGTTTTAGCATCATTCTACTTTGAAGCCGACGCTCTCAATTGTGCCGGTAAGAACTGTGGATTCAACTCCTTTTGCAGTCACAGAAACAGAACCTTCTGAAGATGATGCTGCAACTTTCTTAACGCCACGTATTGCCGTCAATGCCTTGGAAATCTTACGTTCACATCCACCGCAGTCCATTCCTGACACTTTGAATTCAAACTCCTCTGCTCGCGAAAATAAGCCCATGCTTTACTGCAAAATGCTCTACATCTTGAAAGCGATGGTTGATAGATGGGTGGCTATCGCCAAGGTATGATGGCAATCACTGCTGATGAGGTTCTCAAAGAGATTGGACCTGTTCAAGAGATTCTTGATGCCCATGATGGCGTTGTTACTGTGATTGATACTGCTGATGGAAATGTTATGCTGTCCCTTGATGGCGGCTGTGTTGGCTGCTCCTCTACTCCAATGACTGCTATGCAAATCTATTATTCCCTCAAGCAACTCGATACTGTGAATGATGTGATTTTCGTCAACGGCGAATTACCAGAATATATGCGTACATTCATTGACCAAAAGATGGTAGATGATGCAAAGACTGAAGGCGAAATAATCTGATTATTCGTCTTCACCATTCTTTCCAATCGTGTGAGGATTTGCACCAAAGGAAACATTTTGTCCTTTGATATTCAACCTAGCCGCTATTGCAATGATAATGCAAAGTACAGATAGGGGCTTTGGCAAATAATTCGAACCCCACAACTCTCCACCCGAAAGTGAAAGCCACCAAAGTACGGCTGCTGTAAGTAATAATGATGACATAATGAGATTTTGAGCCATCAACTCAACCTTTTCACTGCGTGAAAAAGTAGCGATAAATGTGAATCCAAATAGCGAAATGAAGCACATTGACTGAGCCAATATTTCGATGGTTCCCGCTTCAACCATAGTTGCGGGAGTAGGCAGGGGTTCTTCAACCCGACATGCGTCGACATTACATGGCAGGCGGATCGTGGAAGTTACCCAAGCCCCGCATCAACGGTCCACCCTTCTTTAGCAGGAACCAAATCAGTACCGCCTTGCATCAAATGGCAATCCTACTCGAATTATCAGGAGCCAATATGTTCCGCACGCGTTCCTATCAAAATGGCTCACGCCTAATTGGTTCATTATCCCAAGACCTTGGGGAATTGGTTGCTAGTGGAGAGTTATTCGAATTGAAAGGAATCGGCAAGGGATTAGGTTCAGCGATAAGCCAAGCAGTAGGTGAAGGTAGGTGGCCCGAAGATTGGACAACTCTGCATGATGAAACTCCTGAAGGGCTAATCCAAATGCTCGGCATACCTGGAGTTGGGCCTAAGAAAATCAAAATTCTACATGACGTATTAGGCGTTCAAACGATAGCTGATTTGCAGGAAGTATGCGTCAAAAATGAAGTGGCGCCGATGAAAGGATTTGGTGCCAAAAGCCAGCAGAAAATCTTGGATGGTATTGACCTACTAGCACGATTTTCTGAGCGAAGACGTTTGGATATAGGATTACGGTATGGCCAAACATTCCTTGCAATGATTCAAAATTTAGTAGGAGTTGAAAGAGCAGAATTAGCAGGTTCCGCACGTAGACGGCGTGAAACAATAGGTGACCTAGATATTGTTGCAGCAGTACAGCCCGAGGATGTTGAACGAGTTACTGCAGACATTCTTTCTTTGAACGGTATTGCCGACGTTAAGGGTGCTGGAGATTCAAAGGTATCTGTCATTCTTGACACCTCGATATTTGACGGTGGGTTTAGTCTAGGCCACTTAGATGCTAATGTACTGGACGCTATTGGTGGAGAAGGCTACGAACAATTGGAGTCGGGTGGAACTATCGATGCCCAAGTGAGATTGGTCCCGCCGCATGTATTCGCATTTACCTTGGCGTATTTCACTGGTTCAAAGGAACACAATATTCGAATGCGACAAGTTGCACAAGACAAGGGCTTGAAATTAAATGAATTTGGTTTGATGCCAGAAACCGAATTGACTGGCTTAGAGGCTGCAGCAACGTCACTTTCCGCCACAACAGAATCTGAAATTTATGCACACCTAGGATTACAATTTGTCATACCTGAACTACGAGAGGATATGGGTGAAATTGAGGCTTCTGCAAGTAAAATGCTACCTGAATTAACATCCCTATCTGACATAAGGGGGGCACTACACAATCATACTACACTTTCAGATGGCGAGGCTAGTCTGGAGCAAATGGCAGACGCAGCACAACGAATGGGTTGGAATTGGCTAGGTATCGCAGACCATTCACCTACCTTGCAAGTTGCCCATGGAGCAAGTGCAGATGACCTGCTAGCACAGCATGCTAAGATGCAAGAATATAATTCTAAATGGAAAAATGAAGGAGTCGACTTCCGATTATTTAGTGGAGTTGAATCTGATATTCTTGAGGATGGAAAACTCGATCATCCGGATGATGTTCTAGCACAAATCGATTATGTGGTTGCCAGCGTTCATGCGATGGGAAAATGGAGAAGTCGGGATGAATCACAGAACACTGAAGACTTACTGAAGTGTATTGAGCACCCAGCTACAACAGTTCTAGGCCACCCAACCGGGAGAATCTTGCAGGGAAGAGATGGCTATGAGGTAGACCTCCATACTGTTCTCGAACATATGTCTGAATACAATAAATCGGGTGTTCTAAAGGCAGTAGAACTCAATGCTTCACCATATAGGCTCGACTTGGATTGGAGGCTTTGCAAACGCGCCAAAGAATTAGGCGTACCCGTAGTAATCAATCCCGATGCCCACTCTATCAAAGGGTTAGGCGACATCGACTATGGTGTGATGATTGCACGAAAGGGTTGGCTTGAAAGAGAAGATATTCTTAATTCCTTGACCGCAGAAGAAATGAGTGGAAAGCTCTTGGGGTGATTTAATGAGGTTTCTAAGAGCATTGATTATTGGGCTTCTTTCTATATTCCCTGGCACAATTATTGGCTATTTGGGATGGCTATTGGTAGGAGCTAGTGAGGATAATTATTCACTCGAAGTTGTATTCTTCTGCAACATTATTCCATTTGGATCCATAATTATGGGATTCCTTTGGGCATGGGCGAGTGGCGAAGAATACGGCGTGAACTATCAAGGGTGATACTATGAAGCGGTCTGAAAAAGCATCGCAGATATTACAAATGCTTGAAGAATTATATTCTGAAACACCAGTACCTTTGGATCATACATCTCCATTTCAATTGTTAATCGCTGTACTGATGAGTGCTCAAACCACTGACAAAAAGGTGAACCAAGTAACTCCTGAATTATTTAGAAGAGGGACTGATGCTAAGAGAATGTCCGAATTACCAGTAGAAGATATTCAATCGATGATTCGAGAAGTTGGATTAGCACCAACTAAAGCACGGAATATTTCCAAGTTATCT
>JABIGM010000040.1 GCA_018650165.1 Methanobacteriota archaeon | reverse complement strand
GTCGTCGTACAATCGACGAGCGTTCAAAGACTCGTGAAAACGGAAAGCGTAACTTGGTCAAGGCCAATCAAACCATCCGTGATAAATCAGGACTCCCTAAGCCAATGAAGGAAGAAGCATGCCGTCTCTACAAACTACTCTCAGAAAAGGGCTTCGTGACCGGCCGCTCTATCGCCGGAGTGACAGCAGCATGCACATATTTGATAGCACGTAACGAAGGTGTGCCACGCCAAATATCGGATATCGCTGAGATATTCGAGGTCGGTGAAAAAGAATTGTCACGAATGATTCGAAAAATTGCACGTGACTATAACTTGCACAAACTAACTTCGCCATCAGAATACTTTGGTCGTTACATTAGCGACCTGAAATTGCCCCCCAACACGCAATTGCAGGTTGACCATCTGTGGTCTGTACTAGAGCCACATGACCAGATATGGCAAGGGAAGAGGCCAAATGGCGTCGCAGCGGCCCTTATTTACAAGGCCGCCTCTGAATCAGGACACAAGCGTACCCAGGCAGAGATTTGCGCAGTTGCTAAAATATCCGAAGTAACACTTAGGGGGATGCTTCGCCTTTTCGAAGGTCTTTTCAAGAGTGCTGGTGAAAGTAGCCATAACTGAAGATATATTCATTTGTCTGTTACTCATGCCTTACTGTATGAGCCGCCACACTAACCGTGTACAACGCAAAGTCCGAATGCCTTCTAATTCACGTAAGAAGAACAAAAAAGAGTCTGTGAAGAAGGCCGGTGAAATTTCTTGTGGGATCGCATCTTGTGATGGATTTTCTGACAAACACATGGGTGGCCGTTCACTGAGTCAAGAGAATGCTATTGAAACCTGGGGCGAAGGTGGATTCACTGTTCGCAAGAATAGGGTACGTGTTTGTAAAGGATGTTACAAGGCTTGGAAGAAAGATAACAAAGACGACAACAACACTCAGTATTGATTTCACTTTCACTTTTACTTACGGGTCACAAAAATGAATGTGTACCGTAGTCCAGCACTCTATTTGTTATGAGACAGTTGAGAATGGTTGTCCGCTCGATGGTTACAGCAGATGGTTGCGTTGTTGCAATGGATGATGCTACAGTAGTGTGGAAACCAAAAAACGGTAAGCAGAGAAGAGTCAAGATTGAGGCACAAGCTAGCGTTCTTCTGGGCCTTATTGGGCCCAGAGGAATGATTGACAAAATCGTCGCTGGTGACGAGTATGGTGGAATAAACATAATCTCATTAGCTACTATGGAAGTGGTTGATAGATTTGTAGTGGGCTCATCTAAAGTCCGTTCACTTTGTTCATCATCACTGAGTGGTGAGAGCATTCTCGCTGGATGTGAAGATGGTTCCGTTCACATGGTAGGGGCAAATGTTCCAAATCGAGTAGTAAATTTGTTTGAACTAGATGGGCCGGCGTCGGCACTTCGAATAATCGGGCAAGATTTGCATATTCAACAAGGATGGGAACGGAAAGTCATTAGTTGGACTGGGCAAAAGTCACTAATCTTGGCCTGAAGTTTCCTTTTCAACTAGCGGCCAAGGCGGATCTGAAACCAGATAGTAGGCTGTACGTGCCGGTCTGGGCCAACTACGTGGAGCATTCCCTGAATTCTCTTCACACCCTTCAAGAAACTCAAGATGCTGATTTAGAACTTCATCAATCCGGTCTCGGCCCTTGATAGTCGGCCCTCTTGCTGGAACAATACTAGTGGGTGTCAAATCATGTAGAGTCTTTAGAGATGTAATCAATTCGGGTAAACTTCCACCCGGCATGTCCCAGCGGCAAGGATTATCTGCACGTGGCAGTACTGCTCCGGTCACTAATACTCCACGCTCTTTTTCGAAATACCCCATTCCATCTGGGCAATGGCCTGGTAGTGATAATGCAATTAGTTCCCCATCACCCAACGAGAATGAATCGCCTTGAGAAATTGGTTCACACTTTGTGCTTGGCATATCTGAATCATACCGATTTGCCCATGTTGAATAGAAATCACCGGTTTCCATAACAGAGATGGCATCGCTGTGGATGTGAATGGGTATCGTTCCATGTGCCTGTGAAATGTGGTTGGCTGCTCCAGAAAAAGGATATCTCCGGCTGGTCAAAAGTATTCGTTCAAGACTCTCAGCTTCACCTAAATGGCCAGCGATTCGTTCAATTTGAAGGGCTTGATACCACGTTGTGCCAGAGTCTACCAATATTGCTGCATCACTGCCTGAAAAGATGACAGCATTAGCATCATGGTGGATGCCGGGTAATCTAATGATGCGCACAAACCATTCCACGGGGCCGCGGTCCTTCAAACAGAGGGTATATTTTCACGGGTTTGGATTAAATACAGGGAGTTGGTCGGCGGAAACATGGCTCGATTCCCTGAGGCAGAAGCACGTTTGCTTCACCGTAAGATCTGCATGAAGTGCAACGCTCGTAATGCAGTTCGTGCCGTTGCATGCCGAAAGTGCAACTACAAGGGACTTCGTCCAAAGAATATCGAGCGCAAAGGCGTTTGATTATAGTCCAAGTATTGGCATTATGTATGCCATTGGACCACCAAGTAGGAACAGCGGGATTACCGCTGGCCATAGAAATACTAGCAATGGATACTTACGGGTTACCCAAACCATGTCAATTCCGTTTTCCTTGAGGATGGCAATGTCTTCCAACACCTGCTTCTTCGAGGGAGTTCGGCTAGGGGCTCTGGTTCGATGAATAATTTTTTTATCGCCACTTGGCATATCAGCAATTGTTGTCAAGAGCCACACGTGGCTATTTGCTACCTTATTGACATCCATCCTTTCCGCATGCCAAATTAGTCGGAGTTTTGTTTGACCATCCTTCAGGTTCTTTACCACCATCACCAATGGCAAAATCAAGAATGCAAAACCACCCCACACCAATAACGCTACAGCCGGCGGCATTGCAACGGTTGCAGTTTCCAGTGCCTCGGGGAATATTATTGGAATACTTGACCAAGATGGGACTAGCAATGCTACCCACATCAGACCCTTACAGTCTGCACCGCCATGAATTAGGCGCATTCGCCATGCTAGGTCTACCAGTACTAGAGGGATAATTACTGCAAATGTGGACCACCAAATCGTAGCTTCTACTGTGGCATCGCCCACCAATACCGGCAAGATTCCATCTTCTACATGAAGCAAAAGACCCTGAATCACTCCTGCAATACCTATCAGATACCAGATGCTAACTGTGATGTCCAATCGATTCCCAGAGAGAACATCCTTCATTGTTGGCCGTCCAATTACTGCGACAGATGCATAGGCGACCATGCCCGCTGCGGTTGCAAAAACATACCATTCTACATTCAAAATTAGTAAGTCGAGTGCCCAAAGAAAAATTGCTGGTTTTGACCAAGTAATCCAAAACTCATTGGGAACTCTCCTTTCTTTGTGATCAAGCCACGCAGCAATTCCAAGAGCAGTTAATAGGACAATAAGCCGGGTCCAGGCGATTACTTCTTCTGAATCCATGACTAACGGGTGGCGGCAATCACCTTAAAGCCGCCACTCTTGAGGGCAGACAGCACGAGTGTTTGTGCAGGTGTATCTCATGTCCGACATAGAAACCAGGTTGGGCCAAATAGCCACAGTAATCAATCAAATCGATGACCCTAAAGTTCCCCGAAACATTCGCAAGGGTGCCAAGGATGCTTGTGAGCAGTGGCTGTTAAACAAAGCCAAAGAAATGGACATACGTATAGCGATCACACAAGCTAAACTCGAGGAATTATACGAAGATCCAAACATTCCACCTGAATTTGGAACACTCATTCTAATGATTAATACAGAGTTAGAAAAGATGCTTCGTGAAACTCTCTGATTACTCTTCTTCAAAACCGGAGTTTAGAATTCCAATCGTTTCTTCCAAGTGTCGAAGTACATCCCGTGGGAGTTTACCCATTTTCAATCCAGCAACCAATTTTTGATGTTGAGACATTCCAACAGAAGCCCTCAATACAAATTCTATTTCGTCAGGTTTTGCTTTACCGCGCTTTAGAATTGTTTGAGCAGCAGAGCGTCCTGCTATTCGAACGACCTCGTTGTCAGTTACGCCCAATCTCTTCTGTAATTCTGATAGTTTGTGAAACTCCCCAGTTGAAAGGTTACCGTCTTTCAAAGCATCCCGCCATGCCTCTTCCAGAGTCGGTGCTCTTTCAGACAACATGATTGCAATCGGCCTAGTTTCTTCGATATTCTCTAAGACAATTTTAACAATTACAAAGAGAGGTACTGCGAGTATCATTCCAGTAATTCCCCACAGCCAGAAGGAGAATGCAGTAATCAATAGAAGAACCACTGGTGATAGGTCAAGCGCTCTTCCTGCCCATTTGGTTTCAATATAATTACCCCATAACTGTTGATTGACTAGCAATAGGACTGTCATGAGTAATAGCATCGCTGGCTTCAATATAATTAATCCCAAAATTAGTGGTGGTATTGTTGCAATCAGGGACCCAATGTAAGGGACATAATTCAATATAAATGTCATTACTGCCCATACAAACCACAAATCAATACCAAATATGAACATTAGGAATGCCGCAATAATCGCACTACCTAGCCCACAACCTGTTTTGACAATGATGTATGTATTGATTCCTTCTTCAATTTGGGTTTGAATAATTTCAACCCGTTCCGTTGCACTTCCAGGCCAAGCGCGTTCTATCCTTCCGGGCAGTAGATGCGCCTCAAAAATAATGAATATAAGGAAAAATAGTACGGTGATACTTGTTGTTACTACTGAACCAACTTGACTAACCACAGAAGTGATGAGATCTGTGGCAGAACCACCTGAACCAATTCCTATGCTCTGTAAATCACCACCTAAGGTCCCACCATCCCCTTTGACAGATTCTTTAATCGCTGGGCCAATAATTGGGACATCCTTCAATTTCTTCCATTTTGTGTCCAACTTACTATTGTAGTCTTCTTGGCGTTCTTCGTCTTCGACTAAGTTTTGGGCCTGTGACCAAGCAAAGAATGCTGTTGAAG
Organism: Methanobacteriota archaeon; assembly: GCA_018650165.1. Taxonomy (GTDB): domain Archaea; phylum Thermoplasmatota; class Poseidoniia; order Poseidoniales; family Poseidoniaceae; genus MGIIa-K1. The sequence goes on along the minus strand of JABIGM010000040.1, from coordinate 13,920 downwards.
TTATTATCAAAATAAACAATAGTAGCATTGTAAGATACGATAATAGAACCGGGAAACTATTCTTTGATAGCCAATCAGCACCCGGTTTTAGAACGAAATAAATTCCAAGTGCAATGAAAAAGGGTTTGAGAACACTTTCGAGGTGAATCATTGCTAAACAGAAGATTGAAAGAATAATTGCAACATGTGAGATTGTAGCAATTCGTCGGTGGAAAGATGGATTGTCCACACCATTTACCGTCTCGCCCATAGGTGGAGACAAAAGTTTCCTGTACTTGAGTTATTACTCGGAACCAGAATATTTCTTTGCCATGCCCAGTTGCAACAAGAACGCGATAGCCATCATTACACCACACAGGTGGAATGCGGTTGCGATAGAGAAAATACCGGTTTTTAATACGGTAACATCCCACACCAAACCACCAGTTAGAGGTCCAATTATTCTAGCGAATGCCGACGCTGATTCCTGGGCACCCATGACCATACCCATTTCTTGGCCTTCTTCGATTGTCCTCCTAGCTAGAATTGCTGAAAATGATGGTTGGAATAGTGCATTTCCCGTTGAAATCAATAATACAATTGCACCCATGGTGAGCCATATGTATTGATGGGAAACATAGGGTACCAGTGTGAGCCCGATACCACAGATTAAGGTACCATACATCATCAAACGCTCGGAACCGTATCGCTTAGTAAGTGGTCCAATTAATCCACCCTGTATGATCATACCATTTATTCCAATGATTGCAAATATGCGTCCATTTTCAGCCTCACTGAAACCGAGGTCGTATTCCGTAAAAAGAACAAAAACAGCGTGCATAATTGTGAAACCATATACAAACATCACTGAAATCATAACCAGTCGACCAAGTTGTGGCATGGCAATTACTTTTCGTATATCCCTGAACAGATTGGACGTATGGACTATTGGATTGAATGTAATCTTGGCCTTAGTAATCGGTTTGTGACTTTCTGGTAACTTGGTCATAGCAAATACAAACGAAACTGTCGAAAGTAGTGATGCAATCAAACACGGCAGCAAATAGGGGTGAGTCTCAAAAATTGTATATCTGAACAAATCCCATTTCTCAGCAGGACTCGAGAACTCGCCCCCTATGAATGGTCCAATTGTAAAACCGACGCCAAAGGATGCTCCGATTAATCCCATTCTCTTTGCGAGATTGGTTTTATCTGATACATCTCCAATATACGCCTTTGCAACAGCAATATTGGCATTGAATGCGCCAGCACAGAACCTCGCTACCAAAGCCATTAGCAAGCTTGTGGATATTCCAAAAAGTGCAAAGAATACAGTATTGCCAACTAAACCGATTAGGATAATTGGTTTTCGTCCTAGGCGGTCGGAGAGTGACCCCCAGAATGGCGAAAACAAGAACTGAGCAGCCGAATAACTCATCATCATCAGACCGACCCAAAGTCCAACTTCAGTGATGCCTTCCAAGGTCGCAAGGTCCTCGATGAAGTATGTTAGAAATGGAATTACTATCCCAAATCCGATCATGTCTATCATGACCACAAGAAAAAGAATTGGCAAGGCGGAGCCTAGTTTCTTTTCTTCAGTCATAGTAAAACACCCCTTCACGAGAGTTGACTACTTGGTGAAACTTCAGGAGTTAGGCGGTCAATAACTGCAGTTAGGCGTTCAACCAAACTGGTCTTTTTGTCACCCATAAGTAGTGCATGCTCCATTACCTCGTCCAATGTATCTACGGCAATTACTTCAATACCCTCAAACTGTTGGTCTAAAAGAACATCTTGTAGGTTAGCACGAGGAATTACTACTGTGTTTATTCCCGCCTTTGCAGCGGATTCAATCTTAGCAGTTACTCCACCAATTGGCAGGACCTCTCCTCGAACAGAAAGGCTTCCAGTCATTGCAAGGTCTTGACGGATTGGAATATTTTCAAGTGCTGAAATAATTGCAGTTGCAATCGTGATGGATGCCGAATCTCCATCGACACCATGTGTGTCTACGAATTGAATATGGATGTCATAATCAGAAACATCTTTGCCAGTGAGTTTCTTAATGACTGCACTGACATTTGTTACACTTTCCTTGGCCAGATCTGATAGTCCACCGGTAGCATAGACCTTGCCACCACTTGACTGAGATGGGGTCACAAGCGCTTCAACTGGCAACATTATTCCACTGTAATCAGATAATCCTGAGTCAGCACCAAGAACGGCGAGCCCATTTACTCGACCAATTCTGTTACCTGAATTTACTATCAAAGAGTATTCTTGTCGGCGCTCAATCATACGGTCTGCAACTTGCTGTTCCAGAGGCTTGGCGATATTACGGGCTGCCAAAACATGACGTGAAGTTGTAAGTTCTGCATTTTCTTCGCAAGCCAAATCACCAGCGATTCGGACTAGTCCTCCAAGTTCACGCAAGCGAAGAGATAACTTTCCTCTGCGTCCAGCTCGACGCTGTGCTTCTCTAAGGATAACCGAAACACCTGACCTGTCAAAGTGAGGTATTTCTCTAGAGGTCCCCAAATCTCGGCGAACTTCTTGTGCGATGAATCTAATCAAGCGGCGTCGATTTGCGGTAGTATCTGGCATGCTTGAATTAACATAGACCTCATATCCGTAGCCTCTAATACGGCTTCTCAATGCTGGATGCATTCCTTGGATAGCGTCCAGATTTCCAGCTGCAATGAGAATAAAGTCACAGGGGACGGCTTCGGTCTTGGTCAGTGCCCCACTAGATCGCTCGGATCTACCTGAAATTGGAAAAGCCCTCTCCTGCATAGCAGTTAGCAGGGCTTGCTGCTCTTCGAGCCTTAGCAGGTTTATTTCGTCAATATACAAAACACCACCATGCGCTCGGTGAATTGCACCTGGCTCAACACGCTCATGCGCAGGAGTTTCCATTCCACCGCTTTGGAATGGGTCGTGTCTTACGTCACCAAGCAAACTACCTGAAAGTGTAGCTGTGGCATCAACAAAAGGAGGGGGGTCTTGTCCTTGATGCTTGACAAGTACCTTTGGGATACGACCTTCATCTGCACCGCCCATGCGTGAGCGAAGGAACATGTATCCAAACATCAGAAGTAGCATCCCGAATAGCAATGTCAAGATATCTCCACTCTGAATTGCAACTACTGCAAGTAAGAATGCAATAGCAACAAAACCAATCATCAGCATTTTCTGACTCTTTTCACGTTGGATTCGGATTGCTTCTTTTTGACTCTTGACGATTCGGTCACCTCTACCTGCAGGTACAGTGCGAACTCTAGGCTCATTCTCATCATCTTCATTTGGATAGCATAGGATGTCCTCTAACTTGTCAATAGGGAGCAATTCAGTCATCGAGCGTGCAAGCATCGATTTCCCTGTGCCTGGATCGCCAATCATCATCATATGGCGCCTTTGTTCAGCAGCCTTTCGGATAACAATCGAACCCGCGTCTTGGCCTATTACTTGGTCAACCAATCGTTCTGGGATTGGAACATCTTCTGTTGTGGTAAAATCTAAACTGCGAACCCATTCATCGACAGGAACGGAATTAATTTCAATATTATCAGCCGTTTCAGGGCTCCAAATAGTGACCATCTCTTCCTCTTCGGAAGGCGCATCATCGGTAACATCCTCCTCTGTCACATTCAGTCCTCCAACACGGTCCGCTTTAGCCGTTTGGCAAGCGCCATAGGGCTTGTTACGGCTCTAATTCCAGAATCATTGCTGATATTGGTGGCCGTAATACGCCCACTGCTCCATTGTCCAGCCAGCAGGTAGTCCGCCAGCAGGTAATGGGATTGCGCCAGTAGGAACTTGTGCAACTGCAGGTGCAGGTGCCGCAACTGGTTGCTGGAATATCTCTTGTGCTCCTCCATACATTGAGTTTGCAACTGCATCATTAGCTGGGAGTTCATTAGCCCAATCTACCATCTTTTCACCGTTTCCACCATTGCCTCCACGCATGAAGAGTAGACCTCCAAGTAGTGCAATGATGATGACTCCAATGACTCCGAATACAACTGCCATATCTAGGCCAGTATCTTCAGTAGCCATGTTTGTACCTGAATTGAGTGTCTCACAGGTTGTGAAGCCACAAGCTTCAGTACGGTCATCTTCTAATTCAACAAGTTCTGCAGTAGCAGTATCGTGAGCAGATGTGCCTTCTTCAAGTGCTTTGATATCAGACTTCTTTGCGGTAATAGCAGCATCGAGTTCCTCGATTAGAGTCTTGACTTCATCCTCTGTCATAGATTCTGGTCCAGGTGCGCTTTCCTCAGCACTCCACTTCAGGGTTGTACCCTTGAACTCGAATTTATCTCCATTTGATGCAATGGCTGTGACTTTAGATACTGTGATGTAGTCTTTCAAGTGCATTCCATTTTCATCAACTTGTCCATTCATTGGATCAAAAGTCCATCCAACACTCTTTGCAGTGATGTCATGTTCATGAACTTCATTGATTGAACAAATACCTGTTAGTGAATTACATAACTGCCAGGTACTAGATAGAGAAGTGATTGTAACATCATCCTTATTCAGGAACATTGTAATTTCAGGGACTTCACCGACATAGACATTTGCTATACCTAGGCGTACATCAGCATCTGGTCCTTCTCCAACTAAGAGGGGCATGCTATCATAGACATCTACCACTAGTGTGTAGATGTTTGAATCATAGCGGTCTTCTGCTTGGATAGTTACAGTTTGAAGACCATCAGTGTCCCAAATTAGTGTTAGAGTATTGTCTAGGAAGTTAACACGTGCTGCTCCAGGAACTGGGTTGCTAGCAGTGATTGTCACTTCATTGACATCACCATCAACATCAGAAAGTATCTCGTTAAGGAAAATCACTTTCTGTGTACCCACCTTGAGTCTTAGACCCTCAAATTCAGATAGGTCCAAGCGAGGTGCGTCATTAACTGGATTGATTGCTATAGTAATAAGTTGGTCTGAGAATTGTTCACCATCGCTTGCACGCACGGTGATTGTAGTTTCTCCGTTGAGGTCAGGGTCCATTGTTTCATAGTTCAAGGTGAATTCACGAAGATCCATTTCAAGAAGTTCCGGGTTTGTATTATCAACAATTGCCAACACTAAATCCTCAGCAGTGACGCTGTTTCCGTTGTCATCGGTGTCTGAGAGATATGGAAGTAAGTTAAGCGAAGCAGCCATACCCTCGTTAACATACTGCTTTTCGACTCCGGCCCAGCGAGGTTGTCCATTCTCAATTACATTGAACAGTAAAGTACCATGGGCTGTTTCAAGTCCATCACTAACTGCGACTTCAATTCCACTTGCAGTAGGTTGTCCATTTACAAACCGAATATTTTCAAAGTAAACCTCAATTTCTTCTGTAGCAGGATGCCATGCGATAAAGTTTGGACTGGTACTTGTGATAGTCAATTGGTCTCTGTCGGTTTCAGCATCGTTAATGTTGTTGATGATTGAAACCTTAGTCGAAGTTTGAACCTTAACAGTAGGGACTGGCTCCGATGTGATGATTGGAAGCGCATTCTTCAGTGTAAAACCATTATCGGTAACTTGCCAGTCACTTGTTTGCATACGTGAATCGATTGACCTAATTCGTATATCGTAATCTCCAGCGCCCATGTTCATGTCCGGCTTTACAAGGTATTGGCGATGTTCGTTCGAGGTACCTTCTTGGAATACTTCATCGCCACCTTCAAACAAATCTCCACTAATCCATTGATCCATTCCAGCAGGGGAAACTTCGACATCGAATGTGAAGAATGATGTGTTGATATCAACACCATCATTGAATGTAGTCTTAGCTTCGATAAGGAAATCATTTCCTCTATCAATTTGGTTGTTGCCGATTACCTGGGCCTTTCTAGCAACTGGGGTTAAGTCATGTGGGACAATTTCTAAAACTTGATTATTGATACTAGATTTGTCAGCAACTAGGTTTGATAATTCAATACCAAAATTTGTTTGATAAGCGCCTGTAGGCAAACTGGTAGTGTCGATTTGTCCAGAGAACATTTGTGTATCTCCACTTTGTGCAAAGTTCGAAAGGCTTTGAGTTGAGCCAACGTAATTCTTTGAGTTACCTATTTTGTAGAAGAAGCGAACATCTCCTCCATCGCTGTATGCGTCTGCACCGTAGTTGGTAACAGTTGCATCTAGGTTCAGAATATCTCCATTGATGTATCCTCCATTTGGAGCATTTGCATTCTCTAGGTTGAAAGTTGTAATTCCCACATCAATAGGTGGTGCCATTGTGGAATCTCCAGCTGCATATACATCTTCATTGAAAGAACTAGTACTCCAACCTGAGTAAAGTGCCGCTACAGTATTCATGTTACTTTCTCCACCACTTACCAAGTTAGCAGGTACAGTCCAACTTTTTACAGCCTGTCCTGAACTCATACTGAGTGTTTCGAAGCCAGTTCCACCGTTTACTATATTTCCAGCATTATTGGTGTAGCCACCATTATTCAACAACCAAGATTCCCAGCAATTGTGTCCCTTTGATCCATCAACGTATGCGTGAGAATTACAGACTTTTTCAGTAACTGCTGCATACAAGGTGATTGTTGAAGGTGCAGTTCCAGAACCGGAGTAAGTTGCTCCAATTGAAATATCAACTGTACCATCTCCATTGTCAGTTTGAGTTACCGAAACGGAGTAGTCAGAAGCAGTGCTATGCATGTTTCCTCCACTGCTGATGAATGAATCCCAGCATGTGTTTGAGCCGCATCCTGTATTGAGAGTTGCGTCACCGAATGATGACTTTGGTGCACCACCGGTTTCTTGCAAATGACTTACTCCATAAATTGGAGCAATGTTCCCTGCCTCAGCATCTGCCGTACTTCCATAAGACGCACTGTGATAGGAAATGTAGACATAATTATCCGGCAATGAAGTCTTTGCTTGATCGTGTGCAGGGCTACCGTATTGGTAACAAAATCCACAATTATCTGAGGTGATATATTGTCCAAAAACAGTGTGACCAGGGTTAGATGGAGCATATTTTTCTTCAACTTCTTCTACCAGGTCGATAGAACTATTTTCAGAATCTACAATCAATCCACCAAGAGATGCCGAAATGCTCAACAGCATCAGGGCTACGATAGTAAAAGCGGTCATACGTGCGGTCTTCATACCACTTGCTCTACATACTAGGTATTTGAACATGTTCTGCACCAGTCTGTTTCCCCCTAGGGGGGTTTTCTTTGTTTTCATGCGAATCGTTCTTGGTATCTTTCTCCTCGCAGGGGTATGGCAGCGTATGCGGCGTTGATGGAAAGTGAGGGACGAATTCATATTGTTGAACTCGTGGATGAAGTCGTTAAGCATAAGGGTCTCGGCGTTCTAAATACCGTTGCATTGCTCTCTGGTATCGGACTCGGAGATGATGTTTTAATCGGGCAAAAATATCTTACTAGAATGCCTACTAAATTGCCCGAATTAGTAGCAGGAATGGCAAGGAGGGCCCAAACGATCTCTGCTAAAGATGCAGGGGTATTTATCACACGTTTGGGCATTGGTTCTGGAGATACTGTGCTCGAAGCTGGCCTCGGCTCTGGAGGACTCTCTCTGCACCTGGCAAAAGTACTATCCAACTCAGGTCACCTTGTAACTGCAGAGCCAAGAAATGAACATGCAGAAGTTGGTTTAATCAATCTTGAGAGGGCAAGCAAATGTTTTGCAGAATTTCCTAAGCATACACATCTTGAAGGGATGGTTGAAGAGGTAGTTCCCGATCTTGAATTCGATGCTATAATTCTAGATATGCCAGTACATTCACCTGCAATAATCGCTTGCGCACCCAAACTTGCTTTTGGAGGAAGAATTGCATGTTATGCACCAACCACTTCGCAATTAGAAAAGTGCTGGAAATCCTGCGAAGAAGCAGGGCTAGTTGTCGAATGGGCCGGGGAACTAATGGAAAGGCAATGGGGTACAACTTCGAAGGGGGGGATGCGGCCTGTAAACGGCCCATTTGGACATACTGCTTTCCTTCTATTTGCTCAAAAGCGCTGACTAATCGACTACTCGAATACGAGTTTCACACTTCGGGCAAGTAAATCGGAATGGTGGCTCACTGTCTTCTGGGACTCCAAGTCTAGCTTCACAGGAACAGCAAGTAACCTTGTTGTATTCATCGATACGAACTTCATTTGTACCTAGGGGAATCTCCTCCTCCTCCTCTTCTTCTTCTTCAGCAGGTTTTCTAAATAACCGGATGTATGAAATCAGCAAGAGAGAGAGAACCCATCCAGTGGATAGTAGTATCAAAGAATTTTTATTGTCCAATTCGAATAATCCCAAATTTAATCCATCTGGGGGTAAGTGTGGCCCGGCCACACTTGCCCGTAAGTCATCGGATTCATCTCTAACCGTTTGACCTTCAACTTGGCTAACAGAATGTATTACCAGTACAACTTCAAAGCCGTCTAGATTTAGCGGTGTAAGCAATAGTCGGAAATCTTGGCAGCCATTGCTAGACAAACTGTATGTCGAATTCATTCCGGTTTCACCGGACCGATAGAATATGCCATCCATCTGAGGCTCATTCTTTCCAATTAGTTCTAAATTCCCTTCGACATAGGTATTAGCTTCATTACAAATTGTTAGCGAAATGGTTTGTTGTTCGATGCTTTCATCAAAGATAAGGTCATTCTCTTCAAAGGTAAATGAAATTACTTCATCAGACCAAATCGGCTCTACAGTATACGCTTCACTTGTGGTCAAAACCATGTCAGAGCGCGCCGTAGAGGTCAATCTAAAGGCCAATGCTTTCATTCCAGCGTGTTCATTTTCATTGATTGTGCACGACCATGGAATTGGAGGGGAAGACATACTCGGTGCGAGTTCTATTGCCGCTCCACTCAAATCACAATCCATTTCAATTGTTGAAACAAGCATTGAATCCCAAGCATTTCCCAAATTGGTAATAATCACATTCCCATAGATTATTCCACCAGGTGCCGCTTTGTTGTCATCGCTCATTATAGTGATTAGGCCATCAGCAATCTGTGGAATAATATCGATAGTTAGAGAATCCATTATTGAAGAATCACCAGTACTCGTGACAGTAACAAAGAGTTCCCCTCCAGTAATTGGCGCACCTACAGCAATTTCTCTTGCGGTAATTGTAATGTTCCCCGATTCTCCAGGTGCAAGATTTAGAGAAAGTTTGTCAACACTAATTGTGAACCAATCGCTAACTTGTGAATTATTTACATTGGCAACGAAAGTATCCGTGGAAGTACCTAAATTAGTGACCATTAAACGCAAGGGTGCAGCAATAGCAGAAGCCACGAGACGGTCTTCACTAGAGTCGACCATAATTTCATTTCGTTCCGTGATTTGTAATTCAATGGTAAGTTCGGTACTAGCCCAGCCACCGTCATATGTGATTGTAAAGTAACTACTACTCGGCATTACCCCGGTTGAGGCAACCAGTTCTAACTCAATATCTGTTGAATTACCTGCGTCCAAACTTATGCTTTCAAGCCCGCCTGAAACACTGATGCCACTAGGTAATCCGGAAATGCTTGCTGAAAGATCTAAATCTCTAGTTCCATCATTTGAGATTGAGAGACTAATTGAGGAATTTTGGCCTGGAGTTATGACTAGCCGGTTATCAGCAGGTCCCTCCATCATTAATTCGGCATATGCTTTTACTTCGAAGATACCACTCGCATTTACACTTTCTGTACCACTATTGGTTGAAGACATTGTGAAATCTAGTGTTATATTGCCAACTAATGATGAATCGATTTGAACTTCCATCACAACATATTGTGATACACCACGGGCAAGAGTCACCGGGGAGGGATTAGTGAAAGTTATGCCCTCTTTGTCAATGCCAATCAACGAAATAGTATCTTCCTCAGACCCATCATTACTAATCGCTACATTGAATGATTCAGATTCACCTACGTCTAACTTAATCGAAGTAGGAAGGACCATTGAAAGATTCCATTGCTGGCCAACGACCAATGTAAACTCTACACTTTCAGTAATAGAAGTGTCCGAATCTAATGTACCAGTTAGAGCAAAATTACACGAATCACCTGCATGAGTATTGGCATAGGTGGAAATATTTACATCGATAGAGACGATTCCACCTGCAGTGATAAATGTCGAATAATTAGGCAAAACGGCTTGACAATTAGCCTGCACAATACCACCGGTTTGGTTTTGATCCACGACCACTGAGATTGCCCAAGTCCAGTTTGCATCTGCAGTTGACAAACTGGTTATGTTTACATTCACTGTAGAGTTTTCACCCGGCAGTAGTATTACTCCAGATGGGACATAACTGAATCTTAAATCATGTACGGCAGTAACATTTACCACCATTGTCGAGCTTACTGAGAAGTTCCCGAGAGCACTTGCTGCAAACAACTCAAATCCAAAGAATCCTGGATTTTCATTTGAAGGAATTGAAATCTGGAGTATGGCTTGCCTGTCTTCACCTGGAACCATTGTATCCATCACATCATCGATGAAGCGTACTTGCCAGCCTTGTGGTCCAGACATCAAAAGTGAGCCATTAGTTCCATTACCGCCAGTATTGTTACCACCGGTATTGTTACCACCGGTATTGTTACCTCCTGTATTGTTGCCTCCGGTATTGTTACCGCCAGTGCTGTTGCCCGAATTATTTGTATTATTAGAGCCGCCACCCGAGGTCCAATTTGTCCAGAATCCTACCAAATCAGGAGTTTGGTTAACCGAAAGAAGGATTGTGTCGTTTACATTTCCGTCATTTGTAATTGTTATCGATAGATTGAGATCATCACCGGGTGCCATTTGAACAAGACCGTTGTCACCATTTGTCGAGGTATCAATCGCTGGCAAATATATTGCTTGAGCTGATAGAATAACTGTAATATCGGTGGAAACATTTGCATCAGGCTCAGTGACTGTGATGGTCAAAGTTCCAGAATCGCTTGGCAGAGCACTAGTGGATAGACGAATTACAATTGTGGTTGCAGCACTATATGTTGGAATCACGTTACTGACATTGGATTCTGATGGAATGATTTCCCAAGCGGAATTAAATCCAGAAACAGCAACAGAATATGTTTCAATCGATGAGCCATTATTATGTATCGTTAATGTTAGATTTGTGACTTCACCTGGTGACAAAATAATGTGATTTGCATCGGTTGAAAGGCCGATACTAGAGTGCGCACTAGTTAGTGGAACTAGTGGTGCAATGGCCATAACCATGACCAAGATGAATGCATTCAGCCTACGCGACATGATGTTTGCGACTATATGCTGACATTTCATCCAATCGGCCCTAAGGGCCGAGAGAAATCAATTCTGAAGCAAATTGATTTTTGCCTGGTCTAACACTTCCCAAGGGAATGCTCCTTCAACCCCCGGTGTGCGGCCGAAATGGCCACCTGCGGCTGTAGGTGAATAGATGGGGCGAAGTAAATTCAACTTTCCAGCAATAGATTTTGGAGTGAAATTGAATACGGAAATCACTCTTGATGTCAATTCTCTGTCACTAAGGCTCGATGTTCCGAAAGATTCGGCTCTAACACTAACAGGTTCTGCAACTCCAATTACATAGGCTAATTGGATTTCACATTTTGTCGCTAAGCCTGATGCAACTACGTGCTTAGCAGCCCATCTTGCAGCATATGCTGCGGAACGATCAACCTTCGAGGGGTCTTTTCCAGAGAAAGCGCCTCCTCCATGACGCCCCATCCCGCCATAAGTATCAACAATGATTTTTCTTCCTGTAAGCCCAGCATCAGCATAAGGACCACCTGGGTCTGCAAACCGCCCAGTGCCATTGACAATGAGCCGGTAACCCTCACTCAGCAACTCAGATGGGATCGCATGCTCAACGACATGTTTTCTGATTTCATCTGTGATGAACCTATGTTCTGCTTTTTCGTCACCATCAAAATCATTTTTTAGAGCGTCGTCATGCTGAATTGCAATTACTACAGTATGAACCTTCGATGGCAAGCCACCTGAATATTCAACTGTGACCTGGCTCTTTGCATCAGGCCGGGCCCAAGGTAGCGTCCCATCTTTGCGAGCATTTGTCATTCTACGCGTGAGACGCTGTGAAAGGGCTGCTGCTAAGGGAAAGTATCGTCCTTTTAGAACATCATAGGATTCGGTTTCAGTGCAAGCAAAACCAAACATCAGACCTTGGTCACCTGCTCCCTGTTCTGAATTGTTAACTCCTTGGCTGATGTTAGCAGCTTGTGCAGTAATCTTCTGAATTACTTCACAGCGCAATTGGCTAGTCGAATCAAAACCAATCGAATGGGAATCATAACCAATATCTGCGGTAGTAGTTCTTGCAATACTTTCGTAATCAGGATGATCGCCGGAGAGAGTGACTTCTCCTGCGAGTAGTATAATTCCTTGTTCAGTGCCACCTTTTACACTGGTTTCAACAGCGACTCGGGCATTTGGATCAATAGCAAGACATGCATCGACAATTGCATCACTAATTGCGTCACACAACTTGTCCGGATGGCCAGACGAGACACTCTCAGATGTGAACAAGTCCGCCTCCATGGTACTATGGGCGATGATTATCCTCTATCAATAGTGTGTTTGAAACAGCGATGACTTCTTGGCCGAAAGTGTCACGCCCCTAAGCATGGCGAGCGATACAATTTGGCACCCGACCTCTTTCCGAACACACACTTTGGGACAAATTCAGAGTGATGGAGCATCACTAGTTGGAACCGAAGTAACCATTTGTGGCTACATGGAAGCAAACCGTGGCAAAGGGAAAATTTGTTTCATGGATGTTAGAGATGGAACTGGACGAGTTCAGATTTTCTTAAAACAGGGCGGAGTCAGTGATGACGAATTAGAAACCGCTCAGGGTCTTTCACGGGAATCTACTGTCCAAATCATAGGAGTAGTTGCTCAAAAGCGCCCACCTAAAGTGGCAGAAGGAGAGCCAGTTCCGCCACCGACCTACGAGGTTGTTGCGTCCACATTTACTGTACTCACTCAGGCAGCAACACCGCTTCCATTGGGAGTTACTGACACTGTTTCGATTGGCCTTGACACCCGCCTAGACAATAGATTCCTTGACCTTAGAAGATCACATGTCAATGCAATGTTTACTCTTAGGTCGAAAGTTTTGCAGTATGGAAGGGACCATCTAATTACTGAAGGTTTCAAGGAGATTAATTCTCCAAAGATTATCGCATCAGCCTCTGAAGGTGGAACTAATCTATTCCCAATGATGTACTTCGATACACCGGCTTTCCTTTCACAAAGCCCACAATTGTACAAGCAATTGACAATTCTAGGTGGAATGGAGAGGGTCTTCGAAATCGGACCTGCATTTAGGGCGGAAAACCACGATACATATCGCCACCTTAACGAATTCATTTCTTTCGATATTGAAGGAGCTTGGATGAACGATGACGACGTAATGTGCGTGCAAGAAAGAATGATTCACCACATCTGGAGTAAGGTTGCAGAACATGACCAAGACCAAATTGATATTATCAATCAGTACAGAGAAAGCCAGGGTGATGAACCAATTACTGTCGATGTTCCTAGCCTACCATTCCCACGCATCGAATATTGTGATGCAATCAAGATGATTCAGGATGCCGGTGAAGAAATTGCATGGGGCGATGACATCGATTCCTCACACTGTGACATTATTGCTGCTAAGTACCCTGGATTCCATTTCTTACCACGCTGGCCAATGGAGATGAAACCATTCTACATCCATCATATTCCTGGTGATGTAGGTGCAACCGGAGAACAATTATCCCGAGGTTTCGATTTGAATTATGGTCGTGATGAAATGACAAGTGGCGGCCAAAGAGAACACAATGTCGACGTACTTGAGCAGAACCTTCGCAATAAGGGCTTAGACCCTGCCGACTTCTCTTTCTACACCGATGGATTCCGTTACGGTGCACCTCCGCATGCAGGTTGGGGCCTAGG